>NZ_LPDI01000112.1:0-671 GCF_001528895.1 Burkholderia sp. MSMB1078WGS
CGCGGCGTTCACGACATCCTGATTGCCGTCACTGACGGGCTCAAGGGCATGCCCGAAGCGCTGGCCGCCGTATTCCCCGCCACCACGCTGCAGACCTGCATCGTCCACCTCATCCGCAACAGCCTCGATTACGCCAGTTGGAAAGACCGCCGGGGACTGGCCGCGGCGATCAAACCGATCTACGCCGCGCCCAGCGCGGAAGCCGCTCAGGCCGAACTCGATGCGTTTGCGGATGGGCCGTGGGGCCAGAAATTCCCGACTGTCAGTAGCGCGTGGCGCAACGCCTGGGATCGCGTGATCCCGTTCTTTGCGTTCCCTCCGGGTGTGCGCAAGATCATCTACACGACGAACGCGATTGAAAATATCAACTCGCAGCTGCGCAAGATCATCAAGACCCGTGGCCACTTCCCGAGCGACGAGGCCGCGACCAAACTCATCTGGCTGGCCTTGCGCAACATCACCGCGAATTGGGGAAGTGCCGCGCATGACTGGAAGACGGCCATGAACCAGTTCGCTATCCTTTACGCAGATCGATTCGTTCGGCCTTCCGTGTAATTACTCAACCTGCCTTGAACACGGAAATCCTGACACCCCCCTGGTTCCAAGCACCACATCGCCACCGATGCCAACGGCACGCCGCCCGCGGCGGTCCTGACCAGCGCAAATGTCAA
>NZ_LPDI01000113.1:0-3752 GCF_001528895.1 Burkholderia sp. MSMB1078WGS
GTCGAGCGGATCCTGCACAACCTGTCGATCCTGTTCGAGCGCACGTTCGCGACCGCGCAGGAGCTGAACCGCTACCGTCGCGAAGTGACGGCGCGGGTCAATGGCGCGGTGGACAGCCCGTAGCGGATCGACACATCCGGCTGTCGCGGTGCAGGCCGGATTCCGGCCGACATGTGAACGCCCTCTACGCCGACCGGCGCTGCCGGCCGGCGGATTATTCATTTCCGGAAATAATCGCTTCATCAGTTTCTGAAATCGGATGGTGAGCTGGAATTTCATGTGTTTAGTATTTTTTAATAAACATCGAATTCCGGATTTAATTGAATTTTTTGTGTCTGTTGCAGACAATTTGTCTTTCGCAATCCGGAAAACAAAATGGAAAAGTCGGCAAATTGAAATTGAATCGTAGGCTTCGGGTTTCGTCTCCGTCTATACGGAGAAACCGCTGCGATGGCAGCGAATTTGGCGGAAAATCGGCTGTTTTTGCGGGAATTTATCGAACCTGTCCAGTCCTCGATTAGTTCGCATATTAATTTACAAAATCACAACCGGATAATGTTCATGTAAGCGTAGTGGTGCGATGAAAATCGATAGATAAATACAAGTGTCACGATTGAAAATAAGAATGATATGTATCCATGCTTCAATATAAAATCGTTTCCGAATCCAAATAGGAGAGACGAGTCAGGGAGACGAACGGCAACTTGCCTGTCGATGGGTGCAACTTTGAGGCGGCGGTATGGCTAATGTGAGATTGGCAAAGCGATTGAGAAGTCTGCCTTCGCTGGATTTCCTGAGAGGCTTCGAATGCGCGGCGCGCCATTTGAGCTTCACGCGTGCGGGGCAGGAATTGAACGTCACGCAATCGGCCGTGAGTCGGCAGGTCAAGGCGCTCGAAGAGCAGCTCCGGATCGAGCTTTTCCATCGGCACATTCGTTCGTTGACGCTGACCGACAAGGGGCGCGAGCTGTACGACGCGATCTCGTTCGCGTTGTCCGACCTGGAATCGGTGGTCGGCAAGCTGTCGTCGAGTGTCGGCCAGCGCGCCATCTCGTTGTCGACCACCGTCTCGTTCGCCGCGCTGTGGCTGATTCCGCGTCTCGGTTCGTTCCGCGCCAGCTATCCGGACATCGACGTGCGCGTGTCCGCAACGAGCGAAATTGAAGATCTTAAACGCAAACGTTTGCACCTGGCCGTGCGCTATGCAGGCCCGTATACGTCGACCGACGAGACGGACGTGCTGTTTCGCGAGCGTGTCGTGGCGGTGTGCAGCCCGAGCCTGATGACGGCGGCGGGCGACGCCGCGTCGATGAAGCCGGCCGATCTCGACAAGCACGTGCTGCTGCATCTCGACGACCCGCGCGGCGAATGGCCGTGGCACGGATGGAGCCATTTGCTGAAGGAACTCGGCGTGCCGCGGCTGCGGCCGGCCGGCGCGTTGCACTTCAGCCAGTACGATCAACTGGTCCAGGCCGCGGTCGACGGGCACGGCATCGCAATCGGAAGGCGGCCGCTGGTCGACGGGCTGTTGAAGCAGGGGCGGCTCGTCGAGCTGTTCCCGCACTGTACCGTTGCATCGGGCAGCTACGTCCTCGTGCAGAACCCCGATGCGTGCAACGAATTCGACATCGCGGTGCTGACCAACTGGCTGCTCGAACAAGCGTGTCACCCGCTCGCGACGGAGCAGGACACCGCCGGCAGCAACGTGGTGCCGATGTATCGCGTGGGATAACGCGGCGCCGCGATAGCGTCGTGCGCGGTGTCATGCGCGGCACCTGCAACCTGTGCGATGATGCGCCGCTTCGCGTTCGTCGCAGAACGCTGCCAACCGCGGCGCCCGTTTCCGGGCCACCGCCGAGTCCTGACATTCGGAGACAGCATGCCCGCACACAGCATCCAGCGCAGTACCCTGCATTACCACGATCACGGCGCCGGTTTTCCGGTGCTGCTCGGGCACAGCTATCTGTGGGACGCGACGATGTGGGCGCCGCAGATCGACGCGCTGTCGCGCAAGTATCGCGTGATCGTGCCGGACCTGTGGGGGCATGGCGAATCGGGCGCGCTGCCGGACGGCACGCACACGCTCGACGATCTCGCCGCGCACGCGAGCGCGCTGCTCGACGCGCTGGACATCGAACAGTGCGCGATCGTCGGGCTCAGCGTTGGCGGCATGTGGGGCGCACGGCTCGCGTTGCGCGAGCCGCGGCGCGTGCGTTCGCTCGTGATCATGGACGCGTCGCTCGAGGCCGAGCCCGATGCGACGCGCACGCGCTATTTCGGGATGC
This sequence comes from Burkholderia sp. MSMB1078WGS, assembly GCF_001528895.1. Classification (NCBI taxonomy): domain Bacteria; kingdom Pseudomonadati; phylum Pseudomonadota; class Betaproteobacteria; order Burkholderiales; family Burkholderiaceae; genus Burkholderia; species Burkholderia sp. MSMB1078WGS. Next base: position 2,286 of record NZ_LPDI01000113.1, read on the forward strand.
TCGACGCGATCGAGGCCGCGGGCCGCATCGCGCCGCCGCTGCTCGACGCGATCGTGCCGCTGTTCTTCCGGCCGGATGTCAACCTCGACGGTCCGGTGCCGACGGCGTTTCGCCATGCGCTCGCGAACCTGCCCGCCGACCGGTTGCGGCAATCGATCGCGCCGCTCGGTCGGCTGATCTTCGGCCGGCCCGACACGCTGCCGGCACTCGCCGAACTCGATGCCGCACGCACGCTGCTGATGTGCGGCGCGGGCGACATGGCGCGCCCGCCGTCGGAAACCGTGAAGATGGCGAGCGTGATCGGCTGCGCGCATGCGCTGGTGCCGGACGCCGGCCATATCTCGAACCTGGAGAATCCCGCGTTCGTCACGCGCGCGCTGCTCGACTGGTTCGACGCGCAGCAACTGCCGTCGAACTGACGGTCACGCGAACGGCGACGCGCGCGGGCCGCGCGGCGCCGCATCGATCCGCGTCACGCGCGCTCGCTGACCGGCGTGAATTTCCGGTCGCGCACACGCGCTTCGTCGGCACCGCCGCGCACGAGGCTCAGCGCTTCCGCGCGGCTCGCCACGCACGGCCCGGAGCCGGGCAGCGGCCGGCGCGCGGTCTCGCGCAACGCGAGCACCGACACGATGCCGATGAACGACGCGCCCATCAGGTAGTACGCGGGCATCATCAGGTCGCCGGTGCGATCGACCAGCCATGCGGCGACGAGCGGCGTCGTGCCGCCGAACAGCGACACCGACACGTTGAAGCCGATCGCGAGCGCGCCGTAGCGGATGCGCGTCGGGAAGAGGGCAGGCAGCGCCGACGGCATCACGCCCGTGAACGTCGACAGCAGGATGCCGTAGATCAGCATCCCGCCGAAGATCGGCAGCATGCCGCCGGTGCGGATCAGCATCAGCGCCGGCACCGACAGCGCGAGCAGGCCCACGCAGCCGGCCATCATCACCGGCTTGCGGCCGACCTTGTCCGACAGGTGCCCGGCGTACAGCGTCATCGGCATCATCAGCACCATCACGAGCAGCACCATGAAGAGCCCGTGCGATTCGCGAACGTGCAGCGTCGCGGACAGGTAGCTCGGCAGGTACGACAGCGCCATGTAGTCGGTCACGTTGAAGATCAGCACCAGGCCGACGCATTGCAGCAGCGGCTTCCACTGTTCGACGAGCAGCGTCGCGAAGCGCTGCTTCGGCCGCGCGCGTTCATCCGCTTCGCGTGCTTCGGCCTCCTTCCTGAATGCCGGGGTCTCCTCGAGCTTGAGCCGCACGTAGAGGCCCACGAGGCCGAGCGGGCCGGCGATGAAGAACGGCACGCGCCAGCCCCACGACAGCAGCGCGTCCTGCGACAGCGTGGCGGTCAACAGCGCGACCGTGGCGGCGCCGAGCGTATAGCCGATCAGCGTGCCGAATTCGAGGAAGCTGCCCATGAAGCCGCGGCGCTTGTCGGTCGAGAACTCGGCGATAA
>NZ_LPDI01000114.1:0-156143 GCF_001528895.1 Burkholderia sp. MSMB1078WGS
ATCTTGTAGAGGCGCTGGCCGGCCTTGACGTCGGTGCCTTCGGTGAATTCACGGCGCAGCACGATGCCGTCGACCCGGGCACGCACTTGCGCGACGAGGAATGCACTGGTGCGGCCCGGCAGTTCCGCCACCGCCGGCACGGCTTGCGGCTGCACGGTGACGACGCCGACTTCCGGCGTGGGCGGCGGCGGTGCCGATTCTTTTTTCCCGCACGCGGCCAGGAAAACGGCAGCCGTTGCGGCGGTGATTAAGCGGTATGGAACCCGTTCGACGCGCATGGAGCGACCTCTCACAATTAGACGACCTTCAATGGGAATCACCAGATCTCCTCATGGCCCTGACGCGCGGCGGACCTGCAGCTTCCTGTCCACCGCGGATGCGGACGCGTGTTGCGGGTGTGCGTTGCACCCTGCGAAGCGTTCGTGTACCGAACTGCTTCCGAAAAAGAACGGCAAGCCCGCGGTCCGGCGGGCTCGCGTTGCCGCGGGTTCAGCCAGACCGCTGGCTCGCGGGCCGGAACGCGGCGCCGACGAATTCGATGAACGCACGAGCGGCGGCCGGCAGACGCGCAGCGCGCGCATGCGCGAGCTTCAGCGTGACGGGCGCGAGCGGGTGGGCCGGCGCAACACGCACCAGCGTGCCGGCCGCCAGATCGGCGTCGACGAGATACGCGGGCAGCACCGTCGCGCCCATGCCGGCCACGGCCAGCCGCCGCGCCATCTCGAGATGGCCGACGCCCGTATTGCCGGGCGTCGCGCCGGACCGATTCCCGGCCGCGTGATCGTCGTCAGCCGTCGGCTGCTCCAGCCGCACGGCCGCGATGTCCGGCCAGTCGCCCGACGCAGCCGCGCCGCCGTGCGCGGCGACGTAACCTGGCGCCGCGACCCGCACGGATTCGTACGCGGCCAGCGTATGCAGCGCATGGGCGCCGGACACCGGCATGTCGTCCGTCAGGAACGCGACGTCGATGTCCTCGGCGGTCAGGTCGATGTGGGTATCGGTCAGCGTCACCGTCGGCCGCACGTCCGGAAACCGGTGCACGAAGCGATCGAGCAACGCGCTCAACTGGCTGAGCCCGAACGCGACCGGCGCGGCCACGCGCAATACGCCTTCCGGCTTGCTGCCCATCGCGACGAAGCGGCCGTCGATCTCGTCGATCGCGCCGAGAATCCGCTCGACGCGCGCGAGATACAGCTCGCCGATTTCCGTCAGCGACTGGTGGCTCGTGCTGCGTTGAAGCAGGCGCGCACCGAGGCGCGTCTCGAGCGCATCGACCAGCCGGCTCGCCATCGCCGTCGACACGCGCAACCGCGTCGCCGCCCGGCGAAACCCGCCTTCTCTTGCCACCGTCACGAATGCCCGAATCGATTGAAGTTGGTCCATTTGTCCGGATTTCCCTGCGCGAACGACTGCCCGTATGCCTGCACCGCCGCCGCGCCACAGCCGGCCCCAACGACCCGGCCAATGCGGCGGCACCGACACCGGCTCAGCCGGGTCGGTCGACACGTGCGACACGCACGGGCCGGCTTGCAACGGACGCAAACCGGCCTCGGCAAGCCCGATGCACGATCGTTCAATAGCAGTCCTGAGTCTTTTCCGGCGATTCGCGGGGCGACGCACGCGGCATGGCGGCGGCCGCGCATCACGCGGACGATGTTGCCCGCATCATCCGGGCGCGCTGAATCGCATTTCCTTCAGCAGGTGCAATGGTAGGGAAACCACCGAAAAATGGCTTGCCCGATCCTGCGATTGTTTTGCCTTAATTTCCGAATTTGTGCGCTGCACACCGTGCAATGACGACGGCACGATCGCCGACCATGCAGGTCCGGATGATCGGGCTAATTTCGGACAGGTTTAGGCAATCCCGCGCACGCAACTGGCCGTACGATGTGACCGCCGTGCCTGCACCGCGACAGCGGATCGCAGCCGCGCACATTGCATCGACCACGCCGCCACCCGCTTACGCAACATGGAAATCGACGCCGAAACGCCACCGCAACCGCGCAACCCGCCTGATCACGATGCTCGGACGCGCGCCCGGTCGCCCGCGGCCCGGCTCGCGGCGCTGATCGCTGCGTACGCGCCGCACGACGGCATGTTCGACCTCCCGTTGCGCGGCATGCGCGTCGCGCGCGCTTGCGCGCCGTCGCCGCAGTGGAACCACGGCGTGCACCACGCGTGCCTGAGCATCGTCGGGCAAGGCGCGAAGTCGATGCGGGTCGGCGACGAGACCTACCCGATCGACGAATCGCGGATGCTGGTCGCCACCGCCGACCTGCCCGTGACCGGACGCGTGACCCGCGCAAACCCGGCCGAGCCGTTCCTTTACGCGCAACTCGCGCTCGATCCGCACCGCATCGCGGCGCTCACGCCGGTGGTCTTTCCGCACGGGCTGCCGAAACCCGTCGACTACCGCGCGCTCGACACGCTCGACGCGACGCCCGAAATCGTCGACGCCGTCGCGCGGCTGATGCAACTGATCGCACAGCCCGACGACCTCGACCTGCTCGCACCGCTGATCGTCGACGAAATTCTCATCCGGCTGCTGCGCGGCCCGTCGGGCACACGCGTCGCGCAGATCGGCGACGCCGGTTCGACGACTCAACGGATCTCGCGCGCCGTCGCATGGATTCGCGACCACTACCTCGATCCGATAGCGGTCGACGCGCTCGCGCGACGGGTGGAGATGAGCCCGTCGACTTTCCACCATCACTTCCGTGCGGTCACGTCGATGAGCCCGTTGCAATGCCAGAAGGTGCTGCGGCTGCAGGAGGCGCGCCGCCTGATGTGCCTGTCGGCGATGGACGCGCGGCAGGCGTGCCGAAGCGTCGGCTATGTGAGCGCGTCGCAGTTCAGCCGCGAATACGCGCGGCTGTTCGGCGACGCGCCGGGCCGCGACGTCGCGAGACTGCGCGGCGAAGCGGTACCGCTGTCGCGCGTCGCACCATGAACGGATATCGCAACGGGCTCGCTGCTCACCGCGAACCCGATCGTCGGGCCGGCTCCCGGCTCATGCGAGCGAGGGCGGTGCGGCCAGGCTGACGTCGACGCGCTTCGGCAGGATGCCGGCCTGATGGAACACGTCCGCGATGCGCTGCTGGTACGCGAGCGTGTCGCGGGTGACGGGCTCGACACCGAAGCGTGCGCGGCGGAATGCGAGCGCCACGGCCGGCTTCGGAATCCCCCATAGCTTCGAGAATTCGGCCGCGCCCTGCGCGCGGTTCGCATCGAGCCAGCGCTGGATCGTCGCCAGTTCCGACACGGCCGCATCGAGCACGTCGGCATTGCGCTGCGCATACGTGCGCGATGCAAAGTAGTAGCCGCGGTTCTCGACGAGCCCCGTACCGTCCGCGACGATGCGCGCGCCGAAGGCCTGCTGGACCACCGCGAGAAACGGATCCCAGATGATCCACGCATCGACCGAGCGGTTCTCGAATGCGGCCCGCGCATCGGACGGCGACAACCAGACCGGCGTGACGTCGGTATAACCGAGCTTCGCGGCCTGCAACAGCCGGACCAACAGGAAGTGCGTATTCGATCCCTTCACCAGCGCGATGCGCTTGCCGCGCAGGTCGGCAAAGGTCTTGACCGGCGAATCCTTCGCGACGACCACGGCTTCGGCTGCCGGACCGGCCGGCGTCTGCGCGTAGTAGACGAGCGGCGCGCCGGCCGCGAGCGCGAAAATCGGCGGCGCTTCGCCGACGTCGCCGAAATCGATCGATCCCGCGTTCAGCGCCTCGAGTTGCGGCGGGCCCGACGGGAATTCGGTCCACGTGACGTTCACGCCGAGTGTCGCGAGCTTGCCCTGCAGCGTGCCGCGCGCCTTCAGCAGGCTGAGCGGCCCTTTCTGATAACCGATGCGCAACGTACGCGTGCCGGCCGCACTGGCCAGCGCAAGGCCCGGGTGGGCGGCGGCGCCTGCCGCGATTGCCAGGCCGGCATGAAGCAGCCGGCGGCGGGTACTGGAGTATCGATCTGCCATGTCGTTTCGGTTCGATGAAGTGGGCGCGAGCGGAGCGCGCGCAGGCGATGAAGCAGGTCGAACCGATTCTAAAAGGCGGCCGCCGCACGCCGAACCAACGATGTTCGATATCGAAAGCAAGCGTTTTCATAAGGACCTGCCGCCGGTACGAGCAGCGTTGTCCGGAACGGTCCGTGCGCATGCATTCGTCTCCCGATTTTAATGCAGGATTCCGAATCAATTACATCGAGCCGGAAGACGGTGGTCGGTACTCACGATACCGACCTTGCGTAAATCAGGCCTTGCGTAAATCAGGAGTGACGGGACGGGCAGCAAGCGCTCAATGCGGCCTCGTCGGCGGCGAGCAGCTCGGGCACGCATTCCCGCAGGAAATCGACGAACGTGCGGATCTTCGCATCGAGATACTGACGCGACGCATACAACGTATAGACCGTCAGCTTCTGCAGCCGGTAGTCGGGCAGCACGCGCACCAGTGCGCCGCTCGCGAGCGCGGGCAGCGCAGCCGGTATCGGCAGCGAGCCGATCCCGAGCCCCGCGCGCAGCGCGGCGCCGAGCGCATCGGCGATATTCACCTGGAAATCGGGCACCGGCAGTTCGAACGTTTCGCGGCCGTTCGGGCCGTCGAGATGCCAGCGGTCGCGCGGAAAAAGCGGCGTGACGATCTGCAGGCACGCATGGCCGGCGAGATCGCTCACCGTGCGCGGCGTGCCGCGCGTCTTCAGATAGGCAGGCGACGCGCACAACACGCTGCCCACGTCGCCGAGCCGCTGCGACACCAGCCCGGAATCGGGCAGCTCCGTCGTGCTCAGCTGCAGCGACACGTCGTAGCCTTCGTCGATGATGTCGGGCACGTGCTGCGACAGCGTCAGCTCGACCGCGACCGACGGAAAGCGCTCACGGTAGCGCACGACCGCGGGCACCACGTAAGACTGGCCGAAGCTCGTCGTCGCGTGAACGTGCAGCCGTCCGGACGGCTTCGCCTGTGCATCGGCCGCCTCGGCTTCCGCTTCGTCGATATAGCCGAGGATACGCTGGCAGCGGTCGAGATAGCGCTGCCCGGCGTCGGTCAGCGCGATGCGGCGCGTGCTGCGGTTGAGCAGCCGCGTGCGCAGATGCGTTTCGAGTTGCGCGACCGAGCGCGACGCATAGGCCGTCGTGATGTCCAGGCGCTGGGCCGCGCTCGTGAAGCTGCCCTCCTCCGCGACCCGGACGAAAATGCGCATCATCTGTAACGTGTCCATCGACCTGTCCCCGGGATTGTCACGTCGCGCCACCGTGCCGCCGGCACACGCCGGTCTGGCGCGAATCGTGCGGAACAGTACAGCAGCGTTGCAGGCGTGTCCAGTTCGCCGTATGCGGCACGATCCGGATGCGGAATCGTGCCGCCGAGCCGCGCGTACATGCGTATCGAAGGTGCCGACAGCCAACGGAAGCGGTCGGCAAAAACCACCCGCCGACCATGAGCCCCTCGCGATCGGCGCCCTTCGCGTCTCTCGCGCGTTACGCGGCGCCCGCCGCATCGAACGGATTGCACAACACGATCGTATCGTCGCGCTCCGCGCCGGTCGTGATCATCGAAACCGGCGCGCCCGCCACCGCTTCGATGCGCGCGATGAAGTCCTGCGCGGCTCGGGGCAGCGCCGCACGCTCGCGCACGCCCTTCACGGAGCCTTGCCAGCCTTCGAACCGTTCGTAGAGCGGCTTCGCGCGCGACTGCGCGTCGAGGCTCGCGGGCAGATGGTCGACACGCACGCCGTCGAATTCGTAACCGACGCACAGCTCGATCGACTCGAAGCCGTCGAGCACGTCGAGCTTGGTGAGCGCCAGCGAATCGATGCCCGAGACCCTCACGGCCTGACGCAGTTGCGCAGCATCGAGCCATCCGCAGCGTCGCGGCCGGCCGGTATTGACGCCGAACTCCTGTCCGCGCGCACGCAGCGTTTCGCCGGTCGCGTCGGTCAGCTCGGTGAGGAACGGGCCGCCGCCGACCCGCGTCGCATACGCCTTCGTGACACCCAGCACGTGGCCGAGCTTCGCCGCACCGAGCCCGGTGCCGGCCGCCGCGGCCGACGCGACGGTGCCCGACGACGTCACGAACGGATACGTGCCCCAGTCGATGTCCAGCATCACGGCCTGCGAACCCTCGAACAGAATTCGCTCGCCTCGATCGGCCGCGTCGTTGAGGTCGGCCCAGACGGGACGCACGAACGGCAGGATCTTCGGTGCAAGCGCAACCAGCGTCGTCAGCATCGCGTCGCGATCGTACGCGTCGAGCCCCAAGCCGCGGAACCACGCGTTGTGATGGTCGACGAGCACGTCGAGTTTGGCCGCGAGCCCGCCCGGTTCCGCGAGATCGCCGACGCGCAGCCCGCGACGCCCGACCTTGTCCTCGTAGGCCGGCCCGATCCCGCGCAGCGTGGTGCCGATGGGTTCGCGGCGCAAACGCTCCTGCGCCTGATCGATCGCACGGTGAATCGGCAGCACCAGCGTCGCGTTCTCCGCGATCGACAGGTTGTTCGGCGTGACCGACAACCCGAGCGCGGCCATTCGCCCGATTTCCGCGAGCAGCGCTTCCGGGTCGAGCGCCACGCCGTTGCCGATCACGCCGCGCTTGCCGCGCACGATGCCGCTCGGCAGCAGCGCGAGCTTGTACGTGCGGCCACCGACGACCAGCGTGTGACCCGCGTTGTGGCCGCCGTTGTAGCGCGCGACGAGATCGGCCTGTGCGGCAAGCCAGTCCACGATGCGCCCCTTGCCTTCGTCGCCCCATTGGGCGCCCACGACCACCACGTTCGGCATGTTCCGTACTCCATGTGAGAAATTCAGACACTTGTTCAGCCCAGGTCGGCCGTTTGTGTGCCATATTGGCGTAGCCGAATCGCCCGATCAAACGATTAAACCTGAACCATCGTGTGAGTAAATTTCACGCGAACCGATGCAATGGCCCGACGACTCCCTCCGTTGAATTCGCTGCGCGCGTTCGAAGCCGCCGCGCGGCTCGGCAGCTTCACGCTGGCCGCCGACGAGCTGTGCGTCACGCACGGCGCGATCAGCCGGCATGTGCAGCAACTGGAAGCATGGCTCCGCCGGCCGCTGTTCGAACGCCACAACCGGCGCGTCGAACTGACCGCGGCCGGGCGCGCGTACCTCGCCGAGGTCGGCGCTTCGTTCGACCGGATCGCACTCGCCACCGCGCAGCACTTCGGCCATGCACAGCAGCGCGTACTGCGCGTCAGCGCGCCCGCGACGTTCTCGCTGCGCTGGCTCGTCCCCAAGCTGTCGTCGTTCCAGGTTGCGCATCCGGCCATCGAGGTGCGGCTGTCGACGTCGAACGAGCCGATCGAAAAGCTGCGTGACAAGGTCGACCTCATCGTTCGCGGCGGCCCGCAGGCCATCGATGGATACGTCGCGGAAGAGTTCCTGTCCGAAGTCCGGCTGCCGGTGTGTGCGCCGAAGTTGCTGGAGGGCCGGTCGTTGGATACGCCCGCCGATCTCGCGGGCTTCACGCTGCTGCACGCGGCAACCTATCCGGGCATGTGGCCGGAATGGCTCGCCGCGGCCGGGCACCCGAATCTCGTCCCGCGACACTCGCTCACGCTCGAGCATTTCTACCTGACGCTGCAAGGCGCGCTCGACGGTCTCGGCGTCGCAATGGGGCCGATCGCGCTCGTGGCCGACGACATCGCCGAAGGCCGCCTCGTTCAGCCGTTCAGCGAACCGGCGCTGCCGCCGTGGCGCTACTTCACGTATGTGGCGTCGGCGCGGGCGGACGACGACGCCGTACGCGCGTTCAAGGACTGGTTGAAGGCAACGGGAAGCGCAACTGCGTCGGGTAGGCGGCGCTGACAGCCGCTGCATGCGTGTCGTGCCGTGCCTCTTCACGATAGGCAGGATTCCGAATCGAATCGGGTAAACGTTCGGACGTGCTTGCCTTCGTACATCGCGACCGCGACGCACGCGGCAAGCCGCGGATCGAACCGTGGCTTGCCGCCGGACGACGCTTACCGGCTTACTGGCTGGCTGCGGCGCCGGCCTTCTTTTCCGCGTTTTGCAGATTCTGCGGATAGTTCGGATCATTGGCCGCCGGCTTGTAACCGGCGTCTTCGAGTTTCTTCAGCTCGGCGGTGTTCTTCGCACGCGCAGCCTTGTGCTCGGCCTTGCGTTTGGCCCTGGCCGCCTTGCGCGCTTCGCTCTTCGCGGCCTTGGCGTCCTGTGCAGCCGGTGCGCTGGCGGCGTCGGTCTGCGCAAACGCCGGAACGGCCGAGCCGAACAGGAAAGCGGCTGCAGTCGCAGCCAGCGTGAGTTTTCTGATCTGGATTCGCATCGCTGAACTCTCTTTTTTGATGACCATCACGGTTTGAAAACCATCGAGATACCGCCCCTGCCCTGACCAGTCGTCATGTCGCGATCAGGACCAGAGCATCATAACCGTGTCGCAAAAAATGTGGCGCCAACGTGCTGACGGAATTGGGATACACGTATGGGAGACCCTTGGTTCGCGGGTTCGATGACGGAAATCGTTGGGCACGCGGCGACGCGCGGCGCCGACGGCTGTTTCACTGGTGGTGATATCGATACGCTCGTGCGCGACGTGGGTATCGTCGTGCTTGCACGATCGCCGCACAGTAGTCGATCCGTGCGTCGCGTCATCGTTCGACGCGGCTCGAACGGCGGTTCCTCCCATAAACGACCACGATTCGCGTCGTCGGCGATCACGCTTATGTTGCGTCGTTGCGGCGTGCGGCGATTCGTCCGGCAACCGTTGCCGCCTTGTGACACAGAAGGCTGGCTGTGGAGGCAACGCTTGTTGTCGACTGGCAAGGTCTGACGAAAATGGCGGGGCTGTGGGAGTGGTGAAGACGTCGCATGATTGATTACACGAATGGGCCGAAATCCATCGTGAACGAGCAGCGCTCGTCTCGCGGATGTGCACATGGCTCTGTGAAGGCCGGTCTGCCCATGCGACGACCGGGCTTGCCGACGCATCGGGCGTCACGTATGGGGATGCTGATCGTTTCTTGTTTGCTCCCATCGATGATGCTTTGGCGGACGGAACGGCAATCTACACAGCTTGCTGATACCTGTGCTTCGCTTGATCGGTGAGCTTTTACGGGATTCCGGTTTTCGGAAAGGTGAGCATGTCCGGGAGCATCGTGGAATTCGATTACGGTGAGCTTCGGCACCGACGGCATCTTCACGTTGGCTCGCAACGATCTCGATGCATCCCGTCAAGATCGTCCCCGGCCGGCCCCACTCTGTGCGGTGGCATTTCGGCACCCGGTTCGTTTTCGAGCCTCGTGTGAGTCCCTCGTTGCCTGTGACGGGTACAGCACGACTTCCCGGGTGGGGCTCCAAAGGTAGAAAAACGGATGGGCGTGGAGATGAAAAACAGCCCGGCGCGGATTCCTCTCGGCACAGTCCACAGGCTAAATTTGACGAGCGGCATCACAGGCGATCGACAAAAACTTGTCCGCAGACGATGCTGCGCGAGTACAAAAAACCACTCGCTGGCAATCCGGGATGATTTCGAACTGCAGTGGAGGAAAGCGAGGGATCCATGCCGCCGGTCAATCACAGGTGCCAAGAGGGCCACCGGGCAAGTTTTTGGGTCCCATAAACGGGAACCTCTACGCTGAATCCGGGGATTTCTTCCCATAAGTTTCTACGTTTCGATATTTGTGAGTGGGCGCTCACCTCTTCGGGAAGTCTTGTCAGGCTTGAAGTCGTCCAGGAACAGGCCTCAAACGGGGGCCGCGTCAGCCTGAGTCGAGCGTTCCGGGCGTCTGGTATCCCACAGACGGCTCCCATTGGTAGCGGTTTATGGGGTTCGTCTTTCTGTGCAAGCACACGTGTGTTTACATCTTTGGTAAACCACGTTTACTTCTTTAACTACTTTTAGACGGCTCACAGCCTTGTCGGGTAAGGGTTTGAGCGGTGTTCGGTACCCATTTATGGGAGCACAGGTGGAAGGACATGGGGTTTCAGGTCTGTGGATTTGGGGTTTGGGGTACCGGGTTGTGGGGAATCAGGGTTGTGGATATGGGGCGAACGTATCCGGTTATGGGAAATCGACCGTAGATCGCGCTGGGTAGTCGTCTATGGGAACCCATGAAGGTAGCCTTTTCTGGGATGTTTTTCTCGGTCGGTAGTTGGATATTGGCACAGCGATTTTCGTAGGGTAGCCAGTTATGGGAAGCCTCGAAGGTACCCATTCATGGGAGTCGGTCTTGATCAATTCCGCGCCTTTTGCACAAGGATCCCGCGAAGCGTTCCCATAGACAGGGCCGAGGCCGTGGACAGGTTACCTTTTATGGGGAAAATAGATGGTTGCCGTTTATGGGAGCGTTTTCTACCGTCAGGACGAAAAACAATTCCGTCGACGATGCTGACGGGTAGCCTCCTATGGGAATCGATGAAGGTAGCAATTTATGGGAGAAACCTCGGTCGTGTTGCAGGGCACCACGCATCCTCCCGGCGCTCTCGATTCCGCTCATTTTCTCCCATGGATGGGTACCTTCGCGGTGGCAAATCTTGTGCCGGGTTTCTCTGTCCACCCGGGAAAGGTAGCGGCTTTTGGGAGGCTTTTTTGACCAAAAGGTAGACGGATATGGGGCCCCGCACGAATCGCGCAGCCGAGGTTTTTCCTTTTATATCTGGTAGTTAGGCCGGATAGTGAAAGTGATGCTGGAACGAGGACGTTGCTCCGCGGCACGAAAAGGTATAAAGTCCGCTTTCAATAAGGCAACCTTACCCGGACACCACGATGCCGCGCAAGCCCGCAAGCAAAGGCTCAGACAAACAGGTTTCGCTGTTTCAGACACCCGAGCCTCCCGACTTGCTGCGCAAGGCGGTCCAGGCGATTCATATCGCACCGAAGTCGGGAAAGATCGGTCTGCAGCAGCGCAAGATGTTCAGCTCGTTGATCAAGAACGCGCTTCGGCAGGAGGCGTTCGAACCGGGCCGGACGAGCTTCTCGATCTCGATCGCGTCGCTGTCGCACGAGAGCGGATTGAACAGCAACAACACGAAGTACGTGAAGGACACGGTCAACTCGTTGATCAGTACCGTCGTCAACTGGGACTACCTGGCCGCGGACCGTTCGACGGTCTGGAAAGCGTCGGGCCTGCTCGCCGGCGCCGAACTCGAGCAATCGGTGTTGAAGTACAGCTTCTCCGACCAGATCCGCAGCGAACTGCTCAATCCCGAAATCTACGCGTTGATCGATATGCGGATCGCTCGCGAGTTCCGGCGGTCGCACTCGCTCGCGCTGTGGGAAAACACGGTGCGCTACGAAGGGATCGGCATCACCGCGAAGATTCCGCTGCCGAAATTCCGTGACCTCATTCTCGGTCAGGACAAGGCATCGCAGTCGTACAAGGAATACAAGCTGTTCAAGAGCAAGGTGCTGGTGCCGTGCATCCAGGAGGTGAACGAAGTATCGGACCACACGCTCGAACTGATCGAACACAAATCCGGCCGCAGCGTGGAAGCGGTCCAGTTCAAGGTGACGCGCAAGGAAAGTACCGATACGGTCGAAGACGGCGACGTCAAGAACGAAGCGCTGGTCGACGAGGTCGCGAAGTTCGGTATTCCGCGCTCGGAAGCGCGCCGGCTGATCACGCAATACGGCGTGCAGCGCATCAAGGCGGCGATCGCCTATACGCTCAATCGGACTACGAAGAAGAATGCGGCGCCCGTCGACAACGTGGCCGCGTATTTCCGCAAGGCTTTGACGCACGGTTACACGCTGGCCGATGGGCAGGGAACCGAAACGGTCGCGCCGGCGAAGGAATCCGCGCAGAGCAAGCAGGAACAGATTCGCGACAAGTATCTGGCGGCGAAGGTCGAGGAAGCCGGTGCGTATTTCCGCGAACTGGAGATCGACGACCAGACCAAGCTGATCGAGCGTTACAACGAGACGGTGGCGGGTTCGAAGGACTTGACGTTGTCGCCGAAAAAGAAGGCGAGCAAGCTGGCGCAGACCAGCTTCTTCCGATGGCTCGCGCTCGACACCTGGGGCGAGCCGACCTCGGACGACCTGCTGGAATTCCTGCTCAAAAGCAGCCTCGCAGGCAACTGAACGAGGCCTCGCTACCGTGCCGTGCGCCGGACCGTTGTGCGGTTCGGCTTCGCGACGCAGCGCGGAGGCGAGGCCTTGTGCCGGTGGCGCGTTACTTCGACGTGGCCGTCGCCAGATCGGCGACGTACGCGTCGATGACGGTCTTGAGCTTGTCGGCAAGCGCTTCCTGGTGGGATGCGTCGACGCCCTTGAGCTGCAGGTCCAGACGCCCGTCCGGATAAGTCTTCAACTGGCCGATCGCGCGCGATTCGAGCGCGAAGTCATGACGAACGCTGTAGCGCGTGCGTCCGGCCTTCTTGGCGCCGTCGCTCTGCGTCCGCAGGAAATTCTCGAGATCGCGGACGGATTTCTTCCGGTCGATCACGGCCGTCAGCAGCCGGTCGGCCGTCGGCTCGCCCAGGCGTTCGAAGATCAGCTTCAGGAAGTACGCGGCCTGCAGACCGACCACGTCGCTCGCACTGGCCATCCGTTCCAGCAGCGTGTTCGGCAACGCATTCAGCGACAGCGTCTTGCTGATCGATGCCTTGTCCTTGCCGATTTTCTCCGCCAGCGTGTTCTGGTCGGCAAAGACTTTTTCGTCCAGGAGGCGCTTCCACGCGACCGCATCGTCGAAGATCGTCTGGCGTTCGTGGTCGTGGTTCGCCCGATACGCGATCGTATAGAGTTGCTCGGGCGTGTGATCCGTGCGGAACGTCGCATTGATCGTTTCGTCGCCGTTGATGCTCGTCGCACGCAGCCGGCGTTGCCCGTCGATCACGACGAGCTTGCCGGGAAACTCGGGGAGCCGCGTGACCTTGATCGGCTCGATCTGCCCTTCCCGCTTCAACGTCAGTGCGAGTTCGTGAAGGCTCGATTCCGAGTAGAACACGCGCGGGTTGAACGGGTTCGGGATGCAGTCCTTGACCAGCACTTTCTGCGGCGCGCCCAGATCGGGCGTACCGGCGGGCGCGGTTGCTGCCGGGGCACTGGCGGGCGTCGCTTCGACGACGGCAGCCGATGCGGCCGCCGGCTCGGGCAGCCGCGTCTCGAGTGCCGCATTTTCCTGCGCGAGCCCGCGCAACAGGCCGGCTGCCAGATGCAGGTTGCCGGCAGGCTTCTTGTCTTTCGAGGTGTCCTTAGCCATGGGCGGCTCCGGTAGCGCGCGTCGACGCGATGTATTGGGCCATTTCCGTGACCAGCTTTTCGATTTCCGCGCGGGCTTCCTTCAAGCCCTTCAGGTATCGATTGTGGTGATGGATCGTGGTGCCCAGTGCGAACGTCTGACGATAGACCTCGCGTTGCGCGATCTGGCTATCGAGCAGATGCTCCCCTATTTCTTCAGCTCTTAGAATTTTTAAAATTTCTTCACGCATTTTAGTTTTTCCATTGACGCTATTCAGCATTAATGCGGAAGAAAGTTGAGGATTTCGAACGGCGCGCATCGACTCGATCATGCGGATCATCGCGACGGTGCTGTACAGATCGGCCGGCGACGGCGAAAGCGGCACGAGGCAGAAGTCCGCCACTTCGAGGACGGATGCAATACGCGGGTCTTCGAGGTTCCCAGGGCAATCGACGACGATTACGTCGAAATTTGCGTCCTGCTTCTTGATCTCGCCGCCGATGCCGCGGCCGGCGGGCGCCAGCGACAGGACCGTCATCGGGAGTGTGTTCTCGCCACTTGTGACCCAACGGACCGAAGTGCCTTGAGGGTCGGCATCGATCAGCGCGACCTTGTTGCCGCCGGCTTCGAACGCAGCCGCGATGTTGACGGAGATGGTTGTCTTTCCAGTTCCACCTTTTTGATTACTGACGGCGATCTTGAAAGCCATTGAATTCCTCCACGGAGTTTTGCGTAATATATGTAGTTATTCTTCGAATGTCCAGAAAATTGCTCCGCATCATGAATGTTCTATTGATCGTTGTGGTTGTTATGTGACAAATAGGCCGAATGGCCGGGTGCTATACACGGACAGTGATTCGATAAAGACCATCGATCAAGATTGAAGAAAGAACAATAAACAACAGAAATCCAACTGTCTTTGGCATCAGTAACGAAGCCATTGCACGGAGACTTGGCGCTTCATCGTGCGTTGATCTCACTCGTGGCTCGATATGAATGCATGCCCGTGATGTTGTCTGCGGCGCGAAAACAGACAGTTGTCACGTGACAAGTCGCCTGGCACTCGATTCTTTCTGGAGATGTACGTTGCAGAGAAGTCCTTGACGCGATTGCGACTCGGGCGGCGGAGAAATTGCTTTATTCCGATTAGGGCCCCGTGACGACGTCCGCTGATGTGGCAACGAGATGAGTTGTCACGTGACAAACGCCTCGAAGCGGACCCCGGAGCGACTTTGCGATCCTTAAGGCGTAGTCATGGTTGAGCCAACCCTCAGGGCGTAGGAAGCATATGCTCGGAGGAGGCATCGTCGGTAGCTTTGGGTCCGCAGGACTCGCGAGCGCATCGATGAGTTGTCACGTGACAACAAGAGCCGATGTCTGGGAGTTGGGCAACGGCAGACTATATATAAAGTGATGCGCACCGGCCGGAGTTGAAAAGGAACGACTGGGATGGCGAGATCCAAACCCGATGGCGGCTGATCCCACTGTCGTCGCACGTGCGCCGTACGCTGACACGACGCCCCCAAGCAAATGCCAGGACATGTCTCTACCAAGATATCGCAGCGACGTTGATATGTCCCTATTTAAATGAGGAGACTTTGGTGTTGTCGCTCATGCCAGTCAATAGGGCGGGGGGCTGGCTTCGCTACAAATATCGGTGCTGTACGCGGACAGCAAAGCGCGAGATTACCGCGCATGTGGGCAGCAATTGGCGCTGAATCCGTGCGCCGGCTCGATGTGACGATCCAAACAGGCCGGGTCGTGAAACATTCTCCGAAAATCGATGTCTGCCGGAAATCCTTGTGTAGCAATGGCTTGCGCCATATTCTTCATGTTGTTTCACGCAAAATGGACGCGTTGACGCTGAGAAATGGGGCTGTATGCTATTTCGGCGCACCAATGTTGAAAACCGATGTGGCCAAGCGCAGATTCGTTTTTATTAGTACGTGATTTGTGGTTTTTGATACGTTTTGTGGTGGGGAGCCGCAGAAGGTCGTCGACGTATCAGAAGATCCGTGCCCTTTGAATCGCGTCGAGTCGCCAATCCACCCAACGTACGTCGATATTTAGCTCCAGTTGTCACGTGACAACGCATGTGTCGGCTCCCCGATTCCGGGAATCTCGACGCATCGCGAGAAGAAGCTCAGGCCGAAGGAGCGGGAACGAATCCTGGGGGCGACCAGTACAACGTAGTCTCCGGAAAAGGAATTGTCCACTTAACCCGCATGCGAGCAGCCGATCCGAACTTTTACTGAGCCCCTCCAATGCCGGCACATCTCCACCGCCGCTTGGCGCAATCAATAACTCGCCACGATCGATAGCGAGACGTCCGCGCCACCTCGCAGGCTATCGATATCCCTTCGCGGAGAATTACCGAACAGCCGGCTATATTCCCGGTTGAACTGGGTGGGGCTCGCATACCCGACGCGGAAGGCCGCCGACGCAGCGTCGAGCCGCTCGGCCAGCATCAGCCGACGTGCCTCGTTGAGCCGTATCCATTTCTGATACTGCAACGGACTCATGCCGGTGAGCTGACGGAAGTGGTGATGGAAGGTCGAACTGCTCATCTGAACCTGCGCCGCGAGATCATCGACGCGCAACGACTCGTCATAGTGCGCGCGCAACCACCGGATCGCGCGTGACACGCGGTTGCACTGACTGCCGGTGGACGCAATCTGGCGTAGCCGGGCGCCCTGATCGCTCGTCAGCAGCCGATAGTAAATTTCCCGCTCGACGTACGGTGCGAGAACGGGAATGGCGCTCGGGTCGTCCAGCAGCGCGAGTAACCGGTTCAGCGCGTCGTAGAGCGGTTCGGTCATGTCGCCGACGACGAGTCCGCGGCCTGCAGGCGTATCGTCGTGATCCGGTGCGACTTGCATCATCAACTCGGCCATGACGCGGAAATCGAGCTTGAGGCCCAGCCCGAGAAACGGTTTGTCGGAGCTGGCCTCGATGATCTGCGTCGAACCGGGCAGATCGAGGGACGTGATCAGAAAGCGGTCGGCGTCGTAAATATAGGCGTCCCCGCTTTGCATGACCCGCTTCGCGCCCTGAACGACGAGGCCGAAGCTCGGTTCGACCATGCATTCCATCGGCAGCGTTGGTGCTTCCCTTCGATGAAAGCTCAGGTTGGGAATGGCCGTGTTGAAGTGATCGACACCTTCGGTCCATTTCGCGACGCGCTCTGCAAGCATCTGTCGCAGCTCGTTCTCGCGGCTGCGGCGGGTCGAACGGTGGCCTGTATGATCAAACGCCGCGATGCCGACGTCATCATCTCGTTGGCCGGGTATGTATCGGACGGGTACCGGATGCATGACTTCTCTACTCGGGTAATCGGAACGACGGACAGCCCGCCGACGTGCAGGGAGGAGGCCAACAACGCGTGCACCGCCCGGAATCGCGACACCACCATCGGCCCGGAAGGCACGTAGCGCCCTGGTGGACTACTTCGTCGCCTGCGATGCGCAAAACTGCCAGCGTCGCGATTTCGTCGCCGGCGCTGCCGCGCGCTCGTCGACCGTACGCCACCAACGCTCACCACGATGCGGTGCGCCGAGATCGACGCGCTCGCCCATCCTCGGCGTCGCCAGCTCGATGCCGCGCACGAGCGCCAACGCCGTGACACGCTCGAACGGCTCCTGCCAGCGGTGCATGGCGAGGTCGAACGTGCCGTTGTGGATGGGGATCAGCCAGCGTCCGCGCAAATCGATGTGCGCCTGCACGGTTTCTTCCGGCTGCATGTGCACGTACGGCCATTGCGCATCATAGGCGCCTGTTTCGATCAGCGTGACGTCGAACGGCCCGAGGCGCTCGCCGATCTCCCGGAAGCCGTCGAAATAGCCCGTATCGCCGCTGAAGAACAGGCGTAGGTCGTCGTCGACGATCACCCACGACGCCCATAGCGTGCTGTTGCCGTCGAACAGGCTACGGCCGGAGAAGTGCTGGGCGGGCGTCGCCGTCAGCCCGGCCACGTCCATGCTTTGCCACCAGTCGAGCTGGCGGACCTTGTTCGCGTCGATACCCCATTCGATCAGCCGATCGCCGACGCCCAGCGTCGTCACGAACGCGCTCGTGGTTGCGGCGAGCGCGAGCACCGTGTCGCGGTCGAGGTGATCGTAATGATCGTGCGACAGGATCACGCCGCGCAGCGGCGGAAGGTCTTCCAGCGCGATCGGCGGTGCATGAAAGCGCTTGGGGCCGATGCGCCGAAACGGCGACGCGCGCTCGGCAAAAACCGGATCGGTCAGCCAGAATTCGCCGCGCAATTTCAGCAGCAGCGTCGAATGGCCGAGCCGGTACAGGCTGCGATCGGGCGCCGCGTCGAGCTCCGCGCGGGCCAGCGAATCGACGGGCAAAGCACCGGCGGGCACGGTATGACGCGGCTTGTTGACCAGCATGTTCCACGCGATTCTCAACGTCTTCCCCAATCCTTCGGCAGGCCGCGGTGCGACATTGGCAAAGCGCTCGCCATTGTGCTGCGGCGAACTGCCGGACAGCGTCCGGCCACGTCGGGCTGCCGCGAAACCAAGAATGCGGTGAATCAAAACGAGAGGCGATGCCATGTCGGTTCGTCCGGAGAATAAAGTACACTGAACAGTGTAGTTTATTTTTGGGATAAGTAAACTGCCCGGTGTAAAATTTCCAAATGGATACCAGCACTCCCCCTCAGCGTCTGACCGACCGAAAGCGCGCAGCCATCGTCGACGCGGCAATCGAGGAATTTCTTGCGGCGGGCTACGATGCGACGAGCATGGATCGCATCGCTGCGCGCGCGGACGTGTCGAAGCGCACCGTCTACAACCACTTCCCGGGCAAGGAGACGCTTTTCGCCGCGATCCTGAACAAGCTGTGGGATGCGACCCGGACGGGCAACTCGCCGACCTATCGCGCCGACGTGCCGCTGCGCGAGCAACTGCTCGCGCTGCTCGACCGCAAATTGCGGTTGATGAACGACGAGGCGTTTATCGCGCTGGCGCGTGTCGCGATCGGCGCGGCCATTCATTCGCCGGAACGGGCGCGCGACATGGTCGAACGCCTCGGCGAGCGCGAGGAAGACGTCACGATCTGGGTGCGAGCGGCTGCGGCTGCCGGTCGTCTGTCGGTCGCCGATCCGGTGTTCGCCGCGCATCAGTTGCATGGGGCCGTGAAGGCATTCGCATTCTGGCCGCAGATCACGATGGGTCAGCCGCCGTTGACGGCGCAGGAGCAGCAGAAAGTGGCGGAATCGGCTGCCGACATGTTCCTCGCGTACTACGCGCGACCGGACGACGGCACAGCATCGCATCGCACGCAGGACTGAACGCGCGACCGGAAGCATCCGCAAGCACGGGCGAATCGAAATCGTTGCAATGCGCGAAACCGCCCAATCCGCGGAAAACGACCGAAAAATGGCGTCCATCCGTGCCGACCGGCCATCGGGCCAAACTCGACGATACCGTCGGCGCATCCAAAGCCGATTGCGAGCAACTATCCATGAAGACGCTGTTGATCGTCTATCACACGATGACCGGAGGCACGCAGCAGATGGCCGAAGCGGCTGCCGGTGCGGCACGCGAGCAGCCCGGCGTCGACGTCAGGCTGCAGCGCGCGGACGCGACGAGTGCAGACGACGTGCTGGCCGCCGACGCGTACCTGTTCGCGACGCCGGAGAATCTTGCGGCGATGTCGGGGCTGATGAAGGATTTCTTCGATCGCTGCTACTACGCGGCGCTCGATCGCGTGAACGGCCGTCCGTATGCGGCGATGATCTGCGCGGGAAGCGACGGACAGAACGCATTGCGCCAGATCGACCGGATTGCGACCGGATGGCGGCTGAAAAACGTTGCGCCCGGCCTGATCGTCTGCACGCATGCGCAGACGCCGGAGCGTATTCTCGCGACGAAGACGATCGACCGCGACGCGCTCGCACGTTGCGCCGAACTGGGCGCAGGGCTTGCCGCTGGGCTGGCGCTGGGCATTTTCTGATGACGGATGCGGCGGCGCCGATCCGCCGAATCGACGAAGGCACGCTCTGCGGCCGTTCGCTCGATGCCGTTCCGCAAACGCCGAACCGGCCGGATGCCGGCGCGCTAGCTGCCCTTTGCCGTCGCCGGAGGCTGGTGATATTCGGGCCAAAGACGTTTCACGAGATCGCGCGATGCGCCGTATGCGTAGCAACTGTCGATCTTGAGCGGCTTGCCGTCGCCGTCGCGGTAATCGAGCGACGATCGCCGCATGCCGACCATCGTCTGATAAGCCGTCGTGGCGATCGGGCCGAGCAATTCCTTCAGGTGCGTGCACGTATCACAGGACGGCAGGCGCTTGCGAACCTCGCTATTCCAGCCGGCGCCGATGTTCAATCCGACGAGTGCCTGCAGCGAGTCGCCGCCGCCCGGACACTGCGCATACGGGTGCGAACGGATGAACGTGGATACGGCGCGCACGACCATGTCGATGTCGAAGACCAGTGTCACGCCGAGATCGTGGAGCGGCGTCAGCGCGGCGACCGTCCGCGTGCCGCCGGGTGGCTTGAAATCGCTGGTCTTGCGGTCCGCGAGGCAGGCCGTCACTTCGAACAGGCCATCGCTGCGTCGATAGCCGCGCATGTCGATCTGCCGATGGTGAATCTCCTCGCGCGTGACGTCGTCGTGCGGGGTGTCGTCTTGGGAAACCATGCATCCGCTCCATCGCTAGTAACCGGGTCTTTTCGCAGGCAACGGGATCGCGCACAGCCGATCGGGCGCGCGGTTAAAAACAGCGGGGACATGCTGCCAACGAAGTCGATTCGGCCATACTACGCACTTTCCGATATCTTCGTCCGCGACGCGATCGATGCGGACGCAACGAGTCGGGCGCCGATGCCGGTGCAAACGACGGTCGGTATGTCGCGCGACGTCGGCGGGCCACGCAACGGGTTGCGGATGCGGCACGACGCTGTTCGACGGCCGTCGCGCGGAAGACTGCTTGTCGGGTGCACGCACAGCCCGATTTCCGGTGGTAGCCGCGAATGGCGTGACATCCGGAAACGTATCCATATAATGCGCAACACGACCGCGCGGACGCATTTTCGGCGTCGCGGATCGGGCAAATGCAGACCGGCGAGTCAACCGGCCGTCCCGCGTACCGGTATACTTCCAATCCTGTCTTGTCCGGCATCGAGGCCGGGTGCCTGAAAACAGAGTGGCGTGCACGATGCGGCCCCGTAGTATTCCGCACCGGCGGCAGGCCGGCCGCACGCATGGCGGCGACGCTTTCGTGCCGCACGGCACGGCCGCACGAACCACACCTTATATTCCTGGTGGATTGAATTTATGGGTTTTGAACAACTTGCCGAATTGCGGGCGCAGCTCGCAGCGAAGGCCAAGCAGGAGCGCAACGCGAAGCGGCCGGCTGCGCCGACGGACGCCGGCGCGAAGCCGAAGTCCGGCGACCAGCCGTCCCGCGGCGCCAAGCCGGCTGCCGGCGCGAAGGCGCAGCACCGGGCGAAGCCTGCTTCGGCGAAGCCGTCGGCGCCGGTCGATCCGGTCATCGTCGCAATCGGCAAACTGCAGCGGAAGTTTCCGCGCGCGTTCCCGAAGAATCCGGCCCCCAAAGTGCCGCTCAAGGTCGGCATCTGGGACGATCTCGCACGCGAAGCGCAGGCCGTCGGCCTCAACGAAGCCGAACTGCGCGAAGCAATGTCGACGTGGTGCCGCGGCAACCGCTACTGGTCCTGCCTCGTCGAAGATGCGGTGCGCGTCGATCTGCAGGGCAACGAAGCCGGGCGCGTGACGCACGACGATGCGGCGCGTGCGCGCCGTCTGAAGGCTCGCCGCCCCGGCAAGGGCGCGGCACAATCGGCCAAGGGTGCGCCGCAGCAACCGAAGATCGAGCAGCAGACCGCTGTCGCGCCGCAATCGGCGCAAGCCGAAGCGGAAGCGAAGGTCCAGACCGACGCCGCGCCGCAGGTCGAACAACAAGCGGCCAGCAACGAGTAATTCGCACGACGCTCGTCGAACCTACTGTGCTTCCCCGCATGCAAGTCGCATGCAGCGCATGACACGACAGACCGACCTGTCTCGACAGAGGCAGGTCGGGACTGCCTCCCCTGGCGCAAAACCTGCCGGTACATCACCTCCCTCGTCGAACAGACAACGCAACCGGACGACTGACGCTCATCGATCGACGTTGGCGCGCAACACGCTTCGATTGCGAAATAATATGCATAGCTGATTAATTCGGCGCGTCAATCTGAAATTCGTTTTACGCAATGTTTGCGTGGAAATCGTCGATCGACGCTATGTGCGATACCGGTCGCGGCGATGCTGATGGAGCCCGGCGTCTACGCGATCAGCCTCGGTTCCCGTTTATGGGAAACGCAAACAGCCGATCGTCGGTCCCGGCATGCGGAGTGCCGTCACGTCGTCGAGGCACGTATTGGCATTCGCGCACTGGAAGCCGCTCGTCGCCGGATCCTGTTGGAGGTGCGGAACGCGCTCCGGCAACCGCCTGCACGTTTGACGAACATTCGGTCGTCGTTGCGTGAAATACCGGCGATCTGCGGGTTGCGTGAAAGCGGGAGGTGGCGTCGAAGTCGCGTAACGACAGGTTCCGGCTGACGATGCGACGCCACAGACATCGGCACGCACGTCGCCGCGACAACCATCACGCTCGACGAAAACAGAAACCGAAATCCTCGCAGCCCGGGCACCCGGGTGCGGGGCCGGGCGGCACGCCGAGCGATGCGGCTACTTCTTGCGCAAGGAATTTTTTCCAGCGCAGATGAGCGACGTTGCGCGCGGCGAGCGCGGGGAAAAAGCGCTCGAGCATCGCGGATACCGCATCGCGCCCATCGAGCCCGAGGTCGCGCCACAGATGATCGGGGCGCAGGCATGCATGCGCGATGATCGAGGCGAGGCAGTCGGCATCGTCGCGGGCGACGGCGGGATTCGCGTCGGCCATCAGCCGTGCGTGCAGCGTCGCGACGAATGCCGAGTGGGCGGCCAGCAACGGTGGCGGCGCGACCGTCGGTGCGAGCGCGGCGGTATCGATCGATCGCAGATGCGGAAACTGCCGGGCCAGCAGGCCGGCGAACTGGCCGGCAGACAAGCCCAGCAGCGAGAGTTCGTTGCGACCCGCGCGTGCCGCGACGAGTGCACCGAACAACTGCGCGTCGGGTACGTCGACGTTGGTCGCTGCCGATTGCAACGACTGCAACACCCGTTCATGCGTGCGATCGGCCGAAGCGGTCATCGTCAGTCCCCGGACGAGAGCCCGTTCGCACTTCTACGCGGCGCACGATGAGTCGCCATCGCGTTCGTTACGCGATCACTCGACGCCGACGATCACGCTCGACGCCTTGAAGATCGCGGATGCGGCGGTGCCGCGCGCGAGGCCGAGACGATCGACGCTGTCGTTGGTGACGATCGCGACGATCTCCGCACCGCCTGCGGACTTGATCACGACCTCCGAATTGACCGCGCCCTTCGCGACCGACGCGACGGTGCCCGCGACGCAGTTGCGGGCCGACACCTTGCTGCTGTCGACGTCGACCATCACGATGACCGACGATGCCTTGACGAGCGCGAACGCCTTCGTGCCGGCCGCGAGGCCCAGCGACGCGGCGCTGCCGTGGGTGATCACGGCGACGATCTCGAGGCCGTCCTGCGTGCGCAGCGTGATTTCGTCGTTGACGGCACCGGGTTTGACGGCGCCGATCTGGCCGGCGAACTGGTTGCGGGCGCTGGTTCGCATGATGACTCTCCGGGTGGATGCCGCGGCCGGAGCGGCCGCGGCGGAAGATCAATGGAAGTGCGTCGGCCAGTGTACCGTCAAAGCGGGTGCGCAGCGCGTCGCGGATGTTATCGCGCGAATCAGGAACCCCCACCGTCACGGCACGTTGCACCATGCATGCGTTTCGTGCCGACGGCGATGATGCTACGGCGCCGACGCGCCGGTCGCGGGTGCCGCAGCGGCGGCGCTGGCGTCCGCTGCGGCCGTTGCGTCATCGCTGTCCCAACCGCCGCCGAGTGCGAGGAAGAGCCGCACCTGGTCGGCCGCGACCTGGCCTTCGGCCGCCGCGACCTGCGCCTGCACGCTCGTCAACGTGCGCGTCGCGTCGAGATCGGAGAGGAACGATTCGCGGCCGGCCGCATAGAGGCGATGCGTTTCGGCAGCGGAATTGCGGGCCGATTCGTAGGCGGTGCGCAGCGCATCCGCGCGCTGCACGTCGGCCGCATAGGTCGCGAGGCTCGACTGCGTTTCGCGCAGCGCATTCAGCACGACGCCGTCGAAGTGCGCGAGTGCGCCGCCCGTCGCGGCCTCGGCTTCGCGCACGCGCGCACGCTGGCCGTTGACGGGGAACGACCAACTGATCAGCGGGCCGAACGACCAGCGATTCGTGGTGGACGAAAACAGGTCGGCGGCGACGCCGACCGAGCCCGCCGACGCACCGATGCTGACCGACGGGTACAGCGCGGCGGTCGCCACGCCGATCCGCGCGGTCGCGGCGGCGAGCTGCCGCTCGGCTTCGCGTACGTCGGGACGGCGGCGCAGCAGCGCGGCGCCGTCGCCGATCGGAATCGGCTGACGCAGCTTCGGCAGGCGTTCGCATTCGGCGGCGGCTTTCGGCAGGTCGGCCGGCGCGCGCGCGAGCAGCGCGGCGAGCTGGTACTGCGCGATCTTGCGGCGGCCTTCGAAGCGCGGAATGTCGGCGGCGAGCGTGCGCACCTGCGTCACGCCGCGCGTCACGTCGGTCTGGTTGCCGCGCCCGGCGTCGCGCAGCCGCTGCGACAGCGCGACGCGCTGCCGCTGCAGCGCGAGCGACTGCTTCGCGATCGCGAGTTCGTCGCCGGCCGAGCATCCTTCGACGTACGCGCGCACGACGTCGGCGACGACCGTGATGCGCGCCAGGTCGCCGGCCGCCTTGACGGCCTCGCTGTCCGCGCGTGCGGCTTCGACGCCGCGCCGCAGCTTGCCGAACAGGTCGAGTTCGTACGACACGTTGATGCCGACCGTGCCTTCGTTGACGACCGGCAGCTTGTTTTCGAGCAGGTATTGCTCGGCCGATTCCTGCGCACGCTGCACGGCCGCTTCCGCGCGGCCCGAGAAGCCGCCCTGTTCGTTCGCGACCACCAGCGCCGCGCGCGAGCGGGCGAGGTTCGCCGCGGCGACGCGCAGGTCGGTGTTCGATTTGAGCGCATCGCGCACGAGCGCGTCGAGTACCGGGTCGTCGTACAGTTGCCACCAGTTGCCGGGCACCGCGTCGCGCGACACCAGCGCACCGTTCGCGTCGTCGAGCGCATGGTTCGCGAGCGGCGCATTGACGTACGCCTGTTGCGGCAGCTTGTAGTCGGGGCCGACCGACTTGCACGCGCCGAGTACGAGCGCAAGCGGGGCGAGCGTCGCCGCGACGCGCAGACGGTGCCGCTTCATTGCGATGCTCCCACGGCGCTCGCGGCCGTACCGGATGCGGTCGAGGCCGCACCCGCGGCGCTGGCGGCAACCGGTTTCGCATTGTCGTCGCGGCGCGATTCGGCGCCGCGCATCGACACGGTCGCGGTGCGGCCTGCGATCATCCGGAAATCGTCCGGCACCTCGTCGAGTACGACGCGCACCGGTACGCGTTGCGCGAGCCGCACCCAGCTGAACGCCGGGTTCACGTTCGGCAGCAGGTTCGCGCCTTGCGTGCGGTCGCGATCCTCGATCGCGGCGACGATGCTCTGCACGTGGCCGCGCAGCGCATGCGGCTCGCCCATCACGATGATGTCGACCGGCTGGCCGATATGGATGCCGCGCAGCTTGGTCTCCTCGAAGTAGCCATCGACGCGGAACGAGTTGCGGTCGACGACCGACAGCACCGCGCGGCCGGCCGGCACGTATTCGCCGACGCGGGGGGCGCGGTCGTTCAGGTAGCCGTCCACGGGACTGACGATCGTCGTGCGCTGCAGGTTCAGCTTTGCGGTGTCGAGCGACACCTGCGCATCGGCGACGCTGGCTTCGCCCTGCTCGACCCGCGTGCGGCTTTCCTCGACCTGTTCGCTCGCGACCAGGTTGCCGAGCTGCAGGTTGCGCGCGTATTCGCGCTTCGCCTGCGCGAGCGTCGCGCGGCGCTGCGCGAGCGTCGCTTCGGCGAGCCGCTCCGCGAGCGCGTAGCGCGCCTGGTCGATCACGAACAGCACCTGGCCGCGCTTGACCGCCTGGTTGTCGGCGACCTGCACCGACGTGATGAGGCCCGACACGTCCGGCGCGACCTGGATCACGTCGGCGCGCACGTGCCCGTCGCGCGTCCACGGCGAGAACATGTAGTAGTTGATGATGCGCCACAGCACGAGGCCGGCCACGACGACGACGATCAGGGTGAGCAGGACTTGCCCTGCCGAGAGCCAGGTTTTTTTCACGTTAGGTAGCCACGAGTTGGTGGGACACGATCACGACGGCGGCCAGCACGAACACGTAGATGCCGAGGTCGAAGATCGAACGGTGCCAGACGAGGCGGTAGAAGCCGACGCGCTCGAGCAGCGCGCGCACGACGATGTTGATCAGGTAAGCGATCAGCATCAGCACGAGCGGGGCCGGCACGAACACGCCGAAGATATCGATTTCGCCGATCATGGTCGCGGTCGGAAGGACAGGGTGGAAAGCCGGCTCATGCGCGCGCTCCGTCCGGCGCCTGAGGCGCTTGCGCGGCCGCGGCCGGATACAGCGACAGGCGCAGGCCGACGAGCGCGTGCAGCGTGTCGCGCAGCCGGCGATGCGTGGCTGGCGCCGCGGGTGCGGGCGCGCCGTCGGCCGGCGCGGTGCCCGGCACGGTGCGACCGGCCACGCGCTGCAGCGCGTCGTCGATCGTCGCGAGCAGCGCGGGCGGTGCGGGCTGGCGCGCGTTCGCGGCCGCGCAGCGCGTGTAGTGATCGGTGACACCGGCCAGCACGCGATCGATCGCGTCGGGCACGTCGCCCGACAGGCGGCGGCGCGAGCGGCGCAGGTCGAGCGCATTCAGCGCGATGCGCAGGTCGCGGAAGCTCTCGATCGACGGGTGGCGATGGTCGTCGGACGCGCCGAGGCGCGGCAGCAGTTGCGTGACGCGGTCGAGCATCCGCGATGCGTGGTTGCGCTGATCGTCGAGCGGCTGCGTCGACGCGGCGCGCGCGACGTCCTCCCAGCCCGAGCGCAGCAGGCGCCGCACCGCGAGTTCCGCGCCGAACGGGCGCGTCGCACGCGTCCATACGTAGGCGAACAGCAGCCCGGCGACGCCCGCGAGGTTGCTGTTCAGGAACACGAAGAAATCGGCTTCGTACGCGCTCTGGATGCTGATGAAGGTGGCCGTGTTCACGGCGACGAGCATCGTCACCATGTTGAACTGCGGGCGCGGCAGCAGCGTGCCGATCAGGATGAACGGGCCCGCGAACATCAGCACGAGCATCGCGAAATCGTGCACGTGCGGCAGCACGACGAACAGGTACAGGCCCGCGAACACGACGCTCGCGGCGGTCGACAGGAAGAACTTGAACACCAGCGGCGCCGGCTCGTCGAGCGCGGCGAAAAAGCTGCACGACACGGCCACGAGCGTGACGGCGGCCGCGCCGTCGTGCCAGCCGGACGAGATCCACAGCCAGCACGCGAACACGATCGCGAACACGACGGTCAGCGTCGAGAACAGCATCATCCCGCGATCGAAGAAGCGCTCGGTGCCGCCGAGCCGCCAGTGCCGGTAGCGCGGCTGCCACACGCCCGACTCGTTCGCGATCAGCGCGCGCAGCGAGCGGCAGTCCTGCCAGATGTCGATGACCTGGCGCAGCCGCCACAGCGCATTCGACAGCAGCGCGCCGTCCCAGCTCGCCAGCGCGCTGTCGGGCGGCTGCAGCGCGGCGATGCGCTCGCGCAGGTCGTCCGCGACCGGATCGTGCGCCATGTCGCCGTCGGAGCCGGTCTTGACGGCCGGCAGCGGCGCATCGAACCACTTCGCGGCGTCGGCCAGCAGTGCGTCGAGCGCGGGCGGACGCACGTGCAGGTCGCGCATCAGCGCGATCAAGGGATCGGCGAGCGACGACATCAGCGGCAGGAACAACTGCATCCGGCCCGCGAGCGCCTGCGCGCGCGCGAGCACACGCGGATGCGCATGGTCGTAGCCCAGCTGGCTCAGCAGGAATTCGAGGCCGGTGATCGTCGCGGCGAGCCGCTGCCGGCACGCGGACAGCGCCTTGCCGGCCAGATGCCCGTACAGCGTTTCGCGGCCGTAGAACGCGGCGTCCTTGAACCATGCGTCGGTGCGCTCGATCAGCGTCGGCGCGAGCCGGTTCGGAAACACGGTGCTGCCGACCACGCTCGCGCACACGATGCCGAGCACGATTTCCTCGGTGCGCGCGATCGCGACGTCGAACACCGTGGACGGATCGGTGACGGTCGGCAGCGCGATCAGCGGCATCGTATAGCCGGCGAGCATGAAGACGTAGCTGCGCGCGGTGCGGTCGGAGATCGCGAGGTACAGCAGCGTGCCGCACCAGGTCGCGACGATGATGCTGAACAGGAGCGGCGTCTCGACGAACGGCGGCACGAAGAAGATCGCGGCGGCCGCGCCGAGCGCGGTGCCGAGCGCGCGGTACAGCGCCTTCGAGCGCGTCGCGCCGACGAACGGGTTCGACACGATGTAGACGCTCGCCATCGCCCAATACGGGCGCGGCAACTGGAAATACAGGCCGAGGTACAGCGCCAGCATCGACGCGGCGAACGTCTTGCCCGAGAACAGCCAGTCGCGAAGGCTCGGATAGGTCATGACGCGGAGTCGACGGGGCGGGACGGGTGTGACGCCGAAGGATGCGGGTCGGCTGCGTTGAACGCGTTCAGCACGCGCAGCGTCGCTTCGAGATCGGCGCGCGACACGCCCTTTAGCACCTGTGCACGCAGCGCGCGCAGGTCTTCCTCCATCTTCGCGGTGATCGCGCGCCCGGCGGCCGTCAGCGAGATCGTCTTCGCGCGGCGATCGTGCGGATCCTCGTCGCGGCGGGCGAGGCCGGCCGCGCACAGCTGGTCGAGCAGACGCACGAGCGACGGCCCTTCGATGCCGACGTGCTCGGCGAGCGTGCCTTGCCGCACGCCTTCGCCGAGGCGGCCGGCGATCAGCAGCGGCGTCGCGCAGGCCTCGGATACGTTGTACGCGGTCAGTACGCCGTCGCTGGTGCGGCGCCACTTGCGCGCGGTGAGCACGAGCAGGCTGCTGACGGCGAGGCGGAGGTCGTGCAGATTGGTCATGGGCGAGATGATAGGGCAAAAACATTCGATAGCAAACTATCGGTTTCGATCATCCGGATGGCACTCGGACGACATGCCGCATGCGCACGGCCGGCCCGTCTGAAGCCATCCGGGCGGCGTGCCGGCCATGGTCGGGCGGCAAGGCTGACGATCCCGGGCCGCCGGCGCGCCGACCATATTGAATCGTCAGACGAGAACGGTCCGTCAGCACGGCGCGCGCGTTCAGTAAATTCGAAGCCCCGGCTCGGGAAAAACCGGACTTCGCAAAACGACCGTGGCGTGCAAATCGGGGGCTCTGCAAGCGCGCGGGCGGTTCCATGCGTGTCGACCTCATCCTCGCATGCCGCTCCCCACGTCGCGGCGGCGGCGCTCGACGACGGCAGGATGGTCGGCACGCGGGCGATCCCTGGGCATCGCGCATTCTGCGACGCAGGCGTCCCGCGACGTCCATAAAAGTGCCGGAGGCCCCGTACTCATACGGGCACGCCGATTGCGCCGCCGATTCGACCCATAAGTCCTGCTTTCGCGCGCGATTGCACTAGGACAATATTTTCGGGGTGTCTTTCTGAGCGACCATGCGGAAGCCACGACGGAGACATCGAGATGGGACGGACCGAGGTATCGGCAGGCTGGCGCGACGCGATCGGCGCGGTGCACGGCATCGAGTCGAAATACAAGCGGCTCGTGAAGGCGATTGCCAGCGACATCGAAAACGGCGCGCTCGCGCCGGGCGCACGGCTCGCGCCGCAGCGCGACGTCGCGTCGAGCCTCGGCGTCAGCGTGCAGACCGTCACCAACGCGTACAAGGAGCTGGAACGCCAGGGGCTGATCCGCTGCGAGGTCGGCCGTGGCAGCTTCGTGGCCGCGCGCGTGACCGAATCGATGTCGAACTACATCCTCGATACGACCGAGCGAGAACTGGTCGACTTCTCGATCGCCCGCATCGTCCACACGCCGGAACACGATGCCGCGTGGCGCGGCGTATGTGCGGCGCTGGCCGGCACCGACGATCAGCCGTGGATCCGTTCGTTCCGGCCGATCGCCGGCCTCGACGCGCATCGCGACGCCGGCGCCGCGTGGCTCGCGTCGCTGAACATGCCGGTGCATCGCGAATCGCTGCTGGTCACGAACGGCGCGGCGCACGGGATCTTTCTCGCGCTCGCGTCGATCGTCGGGCCGGGCGATACCGTGTTGTGCGAGAGCCTGACCGATCACGGCGTGATCGGCTCCGCGAACGTGCTCGGGTTTACGCTGAAGGGGCTCGAGATGGACGAGCACGGCATTCGTCCCGAACATTTCGAGGAGATGTGCGACAGCGAGCGGATCAGCGCGCTCGTGTGTACGCCGACCCTCAATAACCCGACCGTGTCGCTGATGACCGATTCGCGGCGGCGGTCGATCGCACGCATCGCGACGCGCTACGGCGTGTACGTGATCGAGGACGACGTGTACGGCCCGCTCCCCGAGAAGACGGGCACGCCGATCGCCAGCCTGATTCCGGAGCTCGGCTTCTACTGCACGAGCATGACGAAATCGGTGCTGACCGGGTTGCGCACCGGCTATCTCGCGATGCCGCGGCGGCTCGCGTTGCGCGTCGAGAGCGTGCTGCGCGTGAGCAGTTGGATGGCGACGTCGCCGATCGCGGAAATCGCGACGCGCTGGATCGCCGACGGCACCGCGCGGCGGCTCGTCGAACTGCAGCGCCAGCGGCTCGCCGTGCGCCAGGAGATGGTGAGGGCCGCGCTGGGACCGTATGTGCTCGGTGCGCACCCGAATGCGCTTTCGGCATGGCTGCGCGTGCCCGACTACTGGCAGGCCGAGCGGATCGTACGCGAATTGCGCACCCGCAAGATCGCGGTGACGTCGCCCGATCCGTTCCTCGTCGGCGGCACGGAGCGGCCGAATGCGGTGCGCGTGTGCATCGGCGCCGAAACGTCCGATGCAGCATGCAACGCGGCGCTCGAGACGATCGCGGGCGTGTTCGAACAGTATCCGCACCTGAACGATTTCCACTGAACCGGCGGCGCTGCCGCGATGTCGCGCGCAATGTATCAGGACATTCGAAAGCGCGATTTGGAACATTAGACTGGATCGCATCACATTCGTCGCGAGGCGTGCGTTCCATGTCCTTCCTGTCGTTGTCCGACGTCTACCGCGCGCGCCGCCGCCTCGCCGGGCGCGCCGACGGTACGCCGCTCGTCGCGTCCGCCGCGCTGTCCGCGCGCGTTGGCGCACCCGTCCACCTGAAGCTCGAAACGCTGCAGCCGACCGGCAGCTTCAAGCTGCGCGGCGCAACCAACGCGCTCGCGGAACTCGCGGCGCAGGGCGTGACGCGCGTGGTCACCGCATCGACCGGCAACCACGGCCGCGCGGTCGCGCATGCGGCACGCGCGCTCGGCATCGACGCGGCCGTCTGCATGTCGTCGCTCGTGCCGGCCAACAAGGTCGAGGCGGTCGCGGCGCTCGGCGCGCGCGTGGTGATCGTCGGCGACAGCCAGGACGATGCGCAGGTCGAAGCGCGGCGCCTCGCGCGCGACGAAGGCCATGCGTACGTGCCGCCGTTCGACGATCCGCGCATCATCGCAGGCCAGGCGACGATCGGCGTCGAGATACTCGAGGCGCTGCCCGATACGGCGACGCTCGTCGTGCCGCTGTCGGGCGGCGGGCTGTTCAGCGGCGTCGCGTTTGCCGCGAAGGCGATCCGGCCGCCGATCGAAGTGATCGGCGTATCGATGGCGCGAGGCGCCGCGATGCACGCGAGCCTCGCGGCCGGCCGCCCGGTCGACGTCGACGAGCAGCCCACGCTGGCCGATTCGCTCGGCGGCGGCATCGGTCTCGACAACCGCTACACGTTCGACATGACGCGCGCGTTGGCCGACGACGTCGTGCTGCTCGACGAGCCGTCCATCGCGCGCGGCATCGCGCATGCGTATCGGGAAGAGCGGCTCGTCGTCGAAGGCGCCGGCGCGGTCGGCCTCGCCGCGTTGCTGGACGAGCGGATCGTGCGCCGCGACCGCAGCGGCCCGATCGTGGTCGTCGTGAGCGGCGCGAACATCGACATGGCCGTGCATCGCCGGCTCGTTTCGGAGAACTGACATGGCCCATCCCGTCACTTTGCTGGGTCAGGCGCAACTGCGTGCGCTGGTGCCTCTCGATCTCGCCGCGATCGACCAGGTCGAGGCCGCATTCGCGTCGCTCGCGACCGACGCGGTCGTGATGCCGCCGATCCTGAATCTCGCGCTGCCGGAGCGCCACGCCGAAGTGGACGTGAAGACGGCGTACCTGCCGCGTTTCGACAGCTTCGCGATCAAGGTCAGCCCGGGCTTCTTCGACAACCCGTCGCTCGGGCTGCCGAGCCTGAACGGGCTGATGCTCGTGCTGTCGGCGCGCACCGGCCTGACCGAGGCCGTGCTGCTCGACAACGGCTACCTGACGGCCGTACGCACCGCGGCGGCCGGCGCGGTGGCCGCGCGCCGGCTCGCGCGGGCCGATGCGCACCGCGCGGCGATCGTCGGCGCGGGCGAGCAGGCGCGGTTGCAGCTCGCCGCGCTGATGCTCGTGCGCGACATCACGCACGTGACGGTGTGGGCGCGCGATACCGCGCGGGCCACCGCATTCGCGGCCGACGTGCGCGCGGCGCACGGCATCGATGCGACGGTCGCGCGCTCGGTGCATGCGGCGCTGGCCGACGCGGACATCGCGGTGACGACCACGCCGAGCCGCGCACCGCTCGTGCACGCGGAAGACCTGCATCCCGGGCTGCACGTGACGGCGATGGGTTCGGACGCCGATTACAAGACCGAACTCGCGCCGTCGGTGTTTGGCGCGGCACGCTATTTCTGCGACCGGCTGCAGCAGACCCGCGTGGCCGGCGAACTCGCGCACGCGATCGCGGCCGGGGCCGTCGCAGCCGACGCCGTGTTTCCGGAACTCGGCGAAGTGATCGCCGGCCGCCGCGACGGCCGCACGCATCGCGACGACATCACGATCTGCGACCTGACCGGCACCGGTGCGCAGGACACAGCGATTGCCGTGCTCGCGTTGCAACGCGCCCGCGCGGCGGAAGTGGGCACGATTTTTCACAACGACCTCACGACTTGAGAGGAGACAGATGGCCGCAGTCATCGAAACCCAGAACGCCGCGCCACGTCTCGCGTTTGCGCGCAGCGAATATGTCGCGCGCATCGCAAAGACGCGCGCGGCGATGGAGCGGGCCGGCATCGACCTGCTGATCGTCACCGATCCCACCAACATGGGCTGGCTGACCGGCTATGACGGCTGGTCGTTCTACGTGCACCAGTGCGTGCTGCTGGCGCTGGACGGCGAACCCGTGTGGTTCGGCCGCGGCCAGGACGCGAACGGCGCGAAGCGCACCGCGTTCATGGCGCACGAGAATATCGTCGGCTATCCCGATCATTACGTGCAGTCGACCGCGCGCCACCCGATGGATTACCTGTCGACCGAGGTGATCGCGGCGCGCGGCTGGAGCACGCTGCGCATCGGTGTCGAGCTCGACAACTACTACTTCAGCGCGGCGGCGTACGCGTCGCTGCAAAAGCATCTGCCGGCGGCGCGCTGGCTCGATGCGACCGCGCTCGTCAACTGGCAGCGCGCGGTGAAGTCGCCGCGCGAGATCGAGTACATGCGTGTGGCCGCGCGCATCGTCGAGCGGATGCATGCGCACATCGTCGAGACGATCGAGCCGGGCATGAAGAAAAGCGACCTGGTCGCGCAGATCTATGCGACCGGCATCGGCGGCGCGGACGGCTTCGGCGGCGATTATCCGGCGATCGTCCCGCTGCTGCCGACCGGCGCGGACGCGGCCGCGCCGCACCTGACCTGGGACGACTCGACATTCTCGCGCGGCGCCGGCACGTTCTTCGAGATTGCCGGCTGCTACCGGCGCTATCACTGCCCGCTGTCGCGCACCGTCTATCTCGGCAAGCCGCCCGCGCACTTCATCGAAGGCGAGCGCGCTGTGGTCGAGGGCATCGAAGCGGGACTCGCGGCCGCGAAGCCGGGCAACGTATGCGAGGACATCGCGAACGCGTTCTTCGCGGTATTGCGCCGCGCGGGGATCGAGAAGGACAGCCGCTGCGGCTATCCGATCGGCGCGAGCTATCCGCCTGACTGGGGCGAGCGCACGATGAGCCTGCGTCCGGGCGACCGTACGGTGCTCGAACCCGGGATGACGTTCCATTTCATGCCCGGGCTGTGGCTCGACGACTGGGGGCTGGAGATCACGGAAAGCATCCTGATCACCGAGACCGGCGTTGAGACGTTCTGCAACGTGCCGCGCAAGCTGTTCGTGAAGGAGTAGGCGATGCGTGCTTCCCCGATTACGCCGACCGTCGATTTCGACGCGGACGGCGAACAGCACGGCTTCCTGAAGCTGCCTTACTCGCGCGACGATTCTGCGTGGGGCGCGATCATGATTCCGGTGACCGTCGTGAAACGCGGCGACGGGCCGACGGTGTTGCTGACCGGCGGCAATCACGGCGACGAATACGAAGGGCCGGTCGCGCTGTCGAAGCTCGCGGGTTCGCTGAAGGCGGCCGACGTGACCGGCCGCGTGATCGTCGTGCCGTTCATGAACTACCCGGCGTTCCGCGCCGGTTGCCGCACGTCGCCGATCGATGCCGGCAACCTGAACCGCAGCTTCCCGGGCCGGCCGGACGGCACCGTGACCGAGAAGATCGCCGATTACTTCCAGCGCCACCTGCTGCCGCTCGCGACGCACGTGCTGGACATTCACGCGGGCGGCCGCACGCTCGACTTCGTGCCGTTCGCGGCGATTCACGTGCTGGAAGACCGCGAGCAGCAAGCGCGCTGCGAGCGCGCGATGCGCGCGTTCGGCGCGCCGTATTCGATGCGCATGCTGGAACTCGACAGCATCGGCCTTTACGACAGCGCGGCGGAAGAAGCCGGCAAGGTGTTCGTGTCGACCGAGCTGGGCGGCGGCGGTACGTCGACGGCGGCGAGCGTCGCGATCGCCGAGCGCGGCGTGCGCGGCTTTCTCGCGCATGCGGGCGTACTCGCGCGACGCGAAGGCGAGCGCGCCGGCGCAGGCGGCACGCCGCGTACGACGACGCTGCTCGACATGCCGGACGGCGCTTGCTACACGACCAGCGAGCATCGCGGCCTGCTCGAGATGTGCGTCGATCTCGGCAGCGAGGTCGAGGCCGGCGACGTGCTCGCGCGCGTGCACGACATCGACCGCACGGGCGTCACGCCGGTCGAGTACGTCGCACGGCGGCGCGGGCTGCTCGCCGCGCGGCATTTTCCGGGCATCGTGCAGACGGGCGACACGATCGCGGTGGTGGCCGACATCGTCGAGCGCAACATCCCGGTGGCGGCCTGGAGCGACGCATAACGTGGTCAAGCTCGACCGATACGACCTCGCGATCCTGCGCCTGCTCGAGCGCGACGGGCGCATCACGAAGTCGAAGCTCGCCGAGGCCGTGAACCTGTCGATTTCGCCGGCGTGGGAGCGCGTGCGCAAGCTGGAGGAAAGCGGCGTGATTCGCGGCTATCGCGCGGACGTCGACTGGATCGGCGCGTTCTCCTGCAGCCGCATCGTCGTCGAGGTGACGCTGTCGCGGCACACCGCGCCCGACATGCGGCGCTTCGAGGATCGTGTGGCCGCGGCGCCCGAGGTCGCGCAGTGCTATGCGACGGGCGGCGGCGTCGACTACGTGCTGCACGTGATCGCGCGCGACATCGACCATTACCAGCGCTTCATCGATGCGTTGCTGATGGAAGACCTCGGCATCGAGCGCTACTTCACGTACATCGTGACGAAGGTGGTGAAGTGCGGATCCGGCGGCGCGCCGGACTGGCTGTGAAAGTTCGCGCCGGCACGCGGCAATACGGAAAAAACCGGCATTTCCGGCGGTGCAAACCGAAATTTCCGCATGCGCGGGCGCGACACAATGAAGTCCGTGCCCACCAACGAGGAGACGCAGCATGCTGCCCGGACACCCTGTTCTGTTCAAGTCGACTTGCTACGTCGACGGTCGCTGGATCCACAGCGATAGTGCCGCGACGGTCGCCGTCGTGAACCCCGCCGATCAGGCGGTGATCGGCCACGTGCCGATGCTCGAACGCGCGCAGATCGTCGCGGCCGTCGACGCCGCGCAGCGCGCCTACGGAACCTGGCGCTGGACGCCGCAAGCGGTGCGCAGCGCGGCGTTGCTGCGCTGGCATGCGCTGATCCTGCGTCACGTCGACGATCTGGCCGCGCTGCTGTCGCTGGAACAGGGCAAGCCGCTGGCCGAAGCACGCGGCGAGATCCGCTATGCGGCGAGCTTCGTCGAATGGTTCGCGAACGAGGCGAAGCGTGTGGCCGGTCGCACGATTCCGACCCACATCGACGGCGCGCATCTCGGTACCGTGATGGAGCCGGTCGGCGTCGCGGCGCTGATCACGCCGTGGAATTTCCCGGCCGCGATGATTACGCGCAAGGCGGCGGCCGCGATCGCGGTCGGTTGCACCGTGGTCGTGAAGCCCGCGCACGAAACGCCGTTTTCGGCGCTCGCGCTCGCGCAGCTCGCCGACGAGGCCGGCTTCCCGGCCGGCGTGTTCAACGTGGTGCTCGGCGAGCCGCAGATGGCGATGGAAACGCTGGTCGGCGACGCGCGCGTGCGTGCGGTGAGCTTCACCGGCTCGACGCGCGTCGGCCGGCTCGTGACCGAAACCGCCGCGAAGGCCGGCATCCGCAAGATCGCGCTCGAACTGGGCGGCAATGCGCCGTTCATCGTGACCGAGGATGCGGATGTCGA
Organism: Burkholderia sp. MSMB1078WGS; assembly: GCF_001528895.1. NCBI lineage: Bacteria > Pseudomonadati > Pseudomonadota > Betaproteobacteria > Burkholderiales > Burkholderiaceae > Burkholderia > Burkholderia sp. MSMB1078WGS. The sequence goes on from NZ_LPDI01000114.1 coordinate 36,150, forward strand.
TGAGGCGGTGCGGATTGCCGTCGGCGCGAAGTTCCAGACGTCCGGCCAGGACTGCTGCGCGGCGAACCGGATACTCGTCGCGCGCCCGCTGTACGACACGTTCGTCGAACGGTATGCGAACGCGGTGCGCGCGCTGAAGACGGGGCCGGCGTTCGAGCAGGGCGTGGACGTCGGTCCGCTGATGCATCAGGCCGCGTTCGATGCGACGGTGGCGCGCGTCGACGATGCGCGAGCGCAAGGCGCGCGCATCGTCGCGGGCGGGCGGCCGCATGCGCTCGGCGGCTGGTTCTACGAGCCGACCGTGATCGCGGATGCCGCCCCCGGCATGCGTGTGGTCGACGAAGAGAACTTCGCGCCGATCTCGGCCGTCAGCGCGTTCGACACGCTCGACGAAGCCGTCGAAACGGCCAACGACACCGAGTACGGCCTCGCCGCCTACGTATGCGCGACGCGCATCGACACGATCTTCCAGCTCGTGCGGCGGCTCGATTTCGCGATGGTGTCGGTCAACGGCGTGAAATTCACCGGCGCGCCGATTCCGTTCGGCGGGATGAAGGCGTCGGGCCTCGGGCGCGAAGGCGGCACCGAGGGCTTCGAGCCGTTCACCGAAACCAAGTACTTCTGCCTCGGCAATCTCGGCCTGCCGGTTGCGGCGACGGCCTGACCCATTCAAAGGAGCACATCATGCAAAAATCGATCGACGCACTGCTGCGCGAGGACCGCGCCCACTTCATGCACCCGTCGACGCACGCATACGACCACGAGACCGGCGCGCTGCCGGGCAAGATCGTGCGCGGCGGCGAGGGCATCCGCATCGAGGATCACCAGGGCAAGCGCTATATCGACGCGTTCGCCGGCCTCTACTGCGTGAACATCGGCTACGGCCGCACCGAAGTCGCCGACGCGATGTACGAACAGGCGAAGCAGCTCGCGTACTACCACACGTACGTCGGCCACGCGTCGGACGCGATCATCGAGCTGTCGTCGCGCATCATCGACTGGTCGCCGGCGGGGATGAAGAAGGTCTATTACGGGATGTCGGGTTCCGACGCGAACGAGACGCAGGTCAAGCTCGTCTGGTACTACAACAACGTGCTCGGCCGCCCGAACAAGAAGAAGATCATCTCGCGCGAACGCGGCTATCACGGCTCGGGCATCGTGACGGGCAGCCTCACCGGCCTGCCGAGTTTCCACCAGCATTTCGACCTGCCGATCGATCGCGTGAAGCATACGGTGTGTCCGCACTGGTATCGCAAGGCGCCGGCCGGCATGAACGAAGCGCAGTTCGTCGCGTACTGCGTCGACGAACTCGAGAAGCTGATCGCACGCGAAGGCGCCGACACGATCGCCGCCTTCATCGCGGAGCCGGTGATGGGCACGGGCGGCATCATCGAACCGCCCGCCGGCTACTGGCCCGCGGTCCAGGCCGTGCTGCGCAGGCACGACATCCTGCTGATCTCCGATGAAGTCGTGTGCGGGTTCGGGCGTCTCGGCTCGAAGATGGGCGCGCAGCACTTCGGGATCGAGCCCGATCTGATCACGGTCGCGAAGGGCCTGACGAGCGCCTATGCGCCGCTGTCGGGCGTGATCGTCGGCGAGAAGGTGTGGGACGTGATCGCGCGCGGCTCGCAGGAGCATGGGCCGATGGGGCACGGCTGGACGTATTCGGGCCATCCGGTATGCGCGGCCGCCGCGCTCGCGAACCTCGCGATCCTGGAGCGCGAGAACCTCGTCGGCAACGCGGCCGACGTCGGCGGGTACTTCGGGGCGAAGCTGCGCGACACATTCGGTGCGCATCCGCTCGTCGGCGAGGTGCGTAGCGTCGGCATGCTGGCCGCGCTCGAGTTCATGGCCGACAAGGACGCACGCACGCCGTTCGATCCCGCACTGAAGATCGGTGCGCAGGTGTCCGCGGCCGCGTTGCAGCGCGGCGTGATCGCGCGTGCGATGCCGCATGGCGACATTCTCGGTTTTGCGCCGCCGCTCGTGATGACGCGGGAAGAGGCTGACGAGATCGTCGCGATCGTCAAGGATGCAGTGGACGAGGTCGCCGAGCGGAACCTGTCGGCCGTCGCGTGATGTTCAAGCGGCCTTGATGCGCGCTCCGGCGCGCGAGGCGACGCCGCCGCATGCAAGTGCGGCGGCGTTTTTTCTTGCCGATACGGTCTGGAAAAGCCGTCGGTGCATCGCCTGCGGTGCACGTCGGCTACCGACCGTCCCTCAGTAATCCCACACGACCGGAACGAAACGGAACCCGTCGCCGTGCCTTGCAACATGGCCGATCGACGGGAACGCGACATGGGCCGCGGCGAGCAGCGCGCCGGAGTCCGCGGCTTCGTTGAACAGCGCGATACGCACGTCGACCGCCGCGTCCGGATCGTGTTCGAAGCCGTTTTGCCAGTCGGGATGGTCGAAGTTGACCTCGAAAATCGCGTCGCCCACGAACGTCAGCCTTTCTCCGTTCGATGCGACGTCGACCACGCAGTGCCCCGGCGTATGGCCGCCCGTCACCCGCGCCGACACGCCCGCGGCGACTTCCACGGTCCGGTCGAACTGCACGATGTTTTCGCCATAGAGTTCCACGAACCGCGCCGCTGCCTTGCGCAGCGCGGGTGGAACGGTTTCCGGCATCACCGTCTTGCTGAAGTCGGGATTTTTCCAGAACGCCACTTCCGCGGCCGATACGTGAATGCGGACGTCCGGGCGCAGCTTTGCCTTGACGCCGTCGACGTTCAGCCCGCCGACATGGTCCATGTGCATGTGCGTGATCACGATATCGGTGATCGCGGCCAGGTCGATGCCGGCCGATTCCAGACGCATGACCGAGCGCCCGGCGCGCGTGAAGTATTCGAAGCCGTCGCCCACGCCCGAGTCGATCAGGATCAGACGGTCGCCGCTGCGCACGAGCGCGATGTTGAGCGCCCAGTCGAACATGTCGCGTTGCAGGAAGCGGCCGTCGAACCATGCGTTGCGGTCCGCTTCGCTCACATTGGTCGACATGGTGGAAGTCGGCAGCGGCAGCACGCCGTCGCTGATCAGCACGACGTCGACCTCGCCGATGCGCACGGCGTAACGGGACGAAACGAGCTCGCCCGAACCTTCGTTGCCCAGGCGGGCGATGACGGGCTGGACGTTGCGGATGGGTGCGTTCATGTTCAGTAATCCTGTTCGTCGAGTGGGGATCGAGCCGCGCGACGCCGCGCGGTTCGCGAGCGCGATCGTGACGATCGCGCGCTTCGGTTCGACCGGATTTCGATCGAGCGTCGCCAGCGATTGTAGTGACGGCCGACACACGCCAACAGCGCTGCACGCGTGCACATCGTGTTGTCCGGGCGACAACAATCCGTCAGCGGGGCTTCACCGCTCGAAATGCACATCGCCCGCCGTCCGTTGCCGGACGGCGGGCGATGCAATGGATGCCGTTTATGGGAAGCCGGACGCCGCCGGCGCGCGGGTCAGCCCGGCTGGCCGGGAAGGGTGTCGCCGCGCAGCGAACACCCGCGCGTCTCGATCACCGCCAGCAGCGCGATCAGCCCGACCGCGCAGGCGGCCATCATGTAGTAAGCGGGGATCAGCGCGTTGCCGGTCTTGCCGATCAGCCAATCGTTGACGATCGGCGCGGTGCCGCCGAACAGCGACGTCGACACGTTGTACGCGATCGCCATGCCCGCATACCGGACGTGGGTCGGGAACATCGCCGGGAACATCGCGGAAATGGTGGCGAGCTGCGGCACGTAGAGCACGCCGAGCACCGCGAAGCCGATGAAGGCGCCGAGCGGACCGTGCGTCATCAGCGTGAACATCGGCACGGCCGCGACGAACAGCCCGACGAGCGAGATCCACCACATCGTCTTGCGGCCGACGCGGTCCGACAGCCAGCCGGCGAACGGCAGCAGCACCATCATCGCGAGCATGCCGATCAGCGGAATCAGCAGCGACATGTTCTCGCTGACGCCGAGCTCCTTGTGCATGTAGGTCGGCATGTACGCGAGCAGCACGTAGTTGACGACGTTCAACGCGACGACGAGCCCGCCGAGCAGTACCAGCGGCTTCGCATAGCGCACCAGCAGCAACCGGATCGGCAGCGCGGCGGCGACGTTTTTCTCGCGGCGGTGCGCCTGTTCCTCGAGTTCGCGGAACACCGGCGTTTCCTCGAGGCGCGAGCGCAGATAGAAGCCGATCAGGCCGAGCGGCGCCGCGACCAGGAACGGCAGGCGCCAGCCCCACGCATGCATCGCCGAATCGCCGAGCAGCAGCGCGAAGCCGAGCATCAGGAACGCGCCGAGCGAGAAGCCGGCGAGCGTCGCGAATTCAAGGAAGCTGCCGCACAGGCCGCGCCGCGAATCGGGCGCGTATTCGGCGATGAAGGTGGCTGCACCCCCATATTCGCCGCCGGTCGAGAACCCCTGCACCATGCGCAGCACGATCAGCGCGGCCGGGGCGAGCCAGCCGGCCGTCGCGTAGCTCGGCAGCAGGCCGACGAGCAACGTCGCGCCCGACATCGTCAGGACCGTCAGCGCGAGCACGCGCTTGCGGCCCAGCCGGTCGCCGAGCGGCCCCCAGAACAGGCCGCCGAGTGGGCGGATCAGGAACGAGATCGCGAACGTGCCGAGTGCGAACAGCGTCGCGCTCGCGGTGTTGCCGGGAAACAGCGCGGCGGAAATGTACGCGAGACCGTACGCGTAAATACCGTAATCGAACCATTCGGTCGCATTGCCGAGGGCGGCGGCCGCGATCGCGACCCGCGGCAGACAGTGCGGCTCGTCGCCGCGTTGGATGGTCGCGTCGTCGGGAGTCGACGACGCGGCGGAAACTGAAGTCCACGATGGCACGTATCGCATGAGGGATCCTCGCTATCAGCATGCGCCCGGGCGGGCGCCGACGAGGATCAAAGTAATCCCGCCAATTTGCGATGCCCGATGTCATAGGACGATGTGGGGATCGGGGTTTTCCCGTGCCGGGGCGGGGCGGCCCGCGCAGGCCGCGGCTGGCGCTTCGCGGCGCCGGGCGGCGAACGGCGGTAAGCTGCGCGCTGCCGCGCAGGATTCGTCGGACCGTGCAGCGCGTGGCGTCCCTTTTTTCACCATTCATCAGGAGCGCATATCGTGGCGACTTACATCGTTTTTACGCGGGAAAGCACGCAGGACCAGCGCGAGCTCGACACCTATTCGAGCCAGGTCGGTGCGACCCTTGCCGGCCATCCGGTGAAGGTGCTCGCCGCATATGGGCCGCAGGAGATTCTCGAGGGGGACGGCCCGGAAGGCGTCGTGATCGTCGAGTTCCCGTCGAAGGAGGCCGCGCACGCGTGGTATCACGGCTCCGAATACCAGCGGGTCGTCCAGCACCGGTTCAAGGGCGCCCGCTATCGCGCGGTGCTGGTCGAGGGCGTCTGAGCGCGGCCGCGCGCCGTTACCGGACGTGCGGCTGCAACGCCCGCAACCAGTACGCGACGGCCACCGCCCCGCCGTCCGGCGTACCGATCGCCCGCTCACCCAGATAGCTTGCCCGCCCCGCGCGCGGCGTCATGCGCGCCGTTTCCTGCGCACCTTGCTCGGCCGCTTCGACGGCCGCCGTCCATGCGCTCGGGAGATCGCGATCGCTGTCCAGCGCGCGGCCGAATGCGTCGACGGCCGGCACCAGCGCATCGAGCATCGTCCGGTCGCCCGCCCGCGCGCCGCCGAGTTCGCCGATCGAATCCACCGCCGCTCGGAATGCCGCGGCCCAGTCGCGCGGCGACGGCTCGGCGATGTCGGCCAGCCGGCGCGACGCGCGCAGCAGCGCGGTCGCATAGAACGGCCCGGAACTGCCGGCGATCGCGCGGCGCAACGCGGCGCCGAGCGCCGCGAGCGCACCGGACGGCGTGCCGTACGCGGTGTCGGGCAATTCGAGGATCGCCTGCGCGGCGCGCCGCATGCTCGCGCCGAGATCGCCGTCGCCGGCTGCCGCATCGAGATCCGTCAGCGTCTGCTCGTGGTCGATCAGCGTCTGCGCCACGGCGTGCAGCGCCCGTTGCAGGCGCGCGGCCCACGCGCGGCCGGCCGCATCGAGCGGCGGCTGCGGCGCGTCCTGCGACGCGGCCGCGGCCACGCGGATCCGCGCGTTCACGAGGCCGCCGCCCGGCCATGCGCGCGCCTGCGTCGGCGCATCGAGCAGCGCCGCGCGCTCGTCGTTCAGCCGCAGCACCGAGATCGAACAGCCGGGCATGTTCAGCGCGGACAGGAACGTGCCGGCCCACGCGCGGGCGACGACGATCCCGCGCCGGCTCAGGTTGTCGAACGCGGCGCGCAGCATGATCGCGAGCTCCATGTCCGGCGTCGCGCCGAGGCCGTTGACGAACAGCGCAACGCGTTCGTCGCGATCGAGCACGAGATCGGCAACGATGCTCGACAACAGCGTGTCGGCCAGCGCATCGGCCGGCAGCGGCGCGCGGCGCTCGACGCCTTTCTCGCCGTGGATGCCGAGGCCCAGCTCGATCTCGTGATCGGCGAGGCTGAAGCCCGACTTGTCGGCGCCCGGGATCGTACAGCCGTCGAGCGCGACACCCATCGTGCCGAGCTCGGCCGCCGCGTCGCGCGCGATGCTCGCGACGCGGGCAAGCGGCAACCCGCGCGCGGCGGCAGCGCCCGCGAGCTTGTGGATCAGCACGGTACCGGCGATCCCGCGTCGCTGGCCGCGCTCGACGCGGCCGCGCAGCGACACGTCGTCGGCGACGATGACGGTTTCGACCGGAATGCCTTCCGCGCGCGCGAGCTCGGCGGCGAGCCCGAAATTGAGCCGGTCGCCGGTGTAGTTCTTCACGATCAGCAGCGCGCCGTTCGGGCCGGCGCTCGCGCGGATCGCGGCGAGCACGGCGTCGGTCGACGGCGACGTGAACACTTCGCCGCACACGGCCGCGCTCAACATCCCTTCGCCGACATAGCCGCCGTGCGCGGGCTCATGGCCGCTGCCGCCGCCGGACAGGATCGCGACCGGCCGCTGCGACGGCTCGGGCAGCGGCTGGCGGACGAGCACGTGCTCGTCGCCGAGGATCGCGAGATGCGGCGATTGCCGCGCGATGCCTTCCAGCATTTCTCGCACGACGTCGGACGGGCGGTTCACAAGCTTTTTCATGGCGACGGATTCCGGACGGGTGAACAGGGCTCGGCCGGGCGCGCACGCGCGCCGGACGACTTTCGTTTTCGTGTTGCGGAAGATCGTGCGTGACCGGTTGCCGTCGCCGACGGTTGCATGGCGGGCGACCGGCGCGGATCGGGCAACGAAGCGTACGCTTCGCGCCACGATACATCAGGTTCGGACGTTGCGACATGGATCGCGGTGCCATGACGCCGGAGCGGAACGGCGGCGCGCGCTGGCGCCGCTATTTCAGCGCGGAGATCGCCTTCGCGCGAATCAGCCGCGCACGCAGCACGTTGCGGCTGATGCCGAGCAGCTGCGCGGCCCGGATCTGGTTGCGGTGACTGAATTCGAACGCGACACGCATCACCGTGTCCTCGATACGTTCGAACAGGTTGCCGTGCCCGCCGTCGAACAGGTCGCGCAACGCGTGTTCGAGCGCTGCCTGCGCGTCGGCGGACGAATCGGCTGCCGGCGCGGAAACGGTCGGCAGGCACGGCGGCGCGATGTGCAGGTCGGTGTCCTGCAGCGCATCGTGGCGGCTCACCAGCAGCGCGTGATGGATCACGTTCTCGAGTTCGCGGATATTGCCGGGCCAGCCGTGTGCCTCGAGCCGGCGCTCGGCGCGCGCATCGATGCGGCGCGGCCCGCCGCCGAGCCGGTCGCGGTAAATGTCGAAGAAGTGGCGCGCGAGCGGCAGGATGTCGCCCGGGCGGTCGCGCAATGGCGGGACCGCGAGCTGCACGACGTTGAGCCGGTAGAACAGGTCGCCGCGAAACCGCCCGGCCGCGACCGCCTGCTGCAGGTCGACGTTGGTGGCCGCGACCACCCGGACGTCGACCGGAATGCCCGTGCGCGAACCGAGCCGCACGACCTCGCGCTCCTGCAGCACGCGCAGCAGCTTGACCTGCATCGCGAGCGGCAGGTCGCCGATTTCGTCGAGAAACAGCGTGCCGCCGTGCGCGGCTTCGAACCAGCCGGGCTTCGCGCTGAACGCGCCCGTAAACGCGCCTTTCTCGTGACCGAACAGTTCGCTGTCGACGAGCGTTTCGGAGAAGGCGCCGCAGTTCACCGCGACGAACGGCCCGTCGCGACGCGCGCCGAGCGCGTGCACGTGGCGCGCGATCAGTTCCTTGCCGGTGCCCGTCTCGCCGACGATCAGCACGTTCGCGTCGCTCGGCGCGACGCGGCGAACCTGTTCGAGCAGCGCGAGCGAACGCGGATCGGCGAACACCAGCGCGTGCGCGCGGGCCGGCGCGTGACGTTCGGGCAACGTGAGCACCGGCGCCGCGTGCTCGGCGGGCTGAAGTCCGGCCGGGTCGCGGGACGCGGTGACGACGCGAAGGTTGAGCGGGCGCGGCGATGCGGAAATGGAAGTCATGGCGATGAACCGTTGGATGGCCGGGCAAAGCGGGCCCGTGCCGGCGGGCGCCGCGGTCTGGCTGCTGCGTAGTCAGCAGAGTGTTGAACGTTTCGCCGCGCGCGAAAAGCATCGATTTCTGATAACCAAAGCGCGATTGCTGCGGAACCTGCAATGGCGCGCACGAGCGGCGGTGCGACGACGTCGAAGCATCGAATTCGACGCTGGCGCGCGAGATGCGTTGCTGCCTGATCAGCAGTGCATCAGCAAATCCGCTGCGCACGGTTCATCGTGGTGCGGAATATCGATGTGACGCGTGAGTCGGGATGCTTGCCACTATCGCGCATTTGGCGGAACGCCAGTTCCGGCAGGCGATAGTGAAAAACTTCGTCATCCGGATGAAATTTCCTTCACGCATCCGCGCCAATGGCACGCTCCTTGCTGACCCGAACCGGTATCGCCGCACTGCACGCGGCTTCACCACGGGAACGCATCGCATGAGCCACCCCCTCAACGTCGTCGCGATATCGGGCAGCCTGCAGCGGCCGTCGCGCACGCTGGCGCTGACCGACGCGATCGTCACGGCGCTCGGCGCCGCGCTGCCGATCGACGCGCGGCGGATCGAACTCGGCGAGATCGGCAGCCGGCTGGCCGGCGCGCTCACGCGCGCGCAGGTGCCGGCCGATCTGGATGCGCTGATTCGCGCGATCGAGACGGCCGATGCGCTCGTCGTCGCGAGCCCGGTGTATCGCGCGTCGTACACCGGCCTCTTCAAGCATCTGTTCGACCTCGTGCGCCACGACGCGCTCGTCGACGTGCCGGTGTTGCTCGCGGCCACCGGCGGCAGCGAGCGTCATGCGCTCGTGATCGACCACCAGCTGCGCCCGCTGTTCAGCTTCTTCCAGGCGCGCACGCTGCCGATCGGCGTGTACGCGTCCGAGGGCGATTTCGACCGGTACCAGATCGCCGGCCAGGCGTTGCGCGAGCGCATCGCGCTCGCCGTCGACCGCGCGGTGCCGCAACTGCGCCCGCACGCGCTTTCCGCCGCGGCCGCGTAAGCCGCTTTTTCGTTTCCCCTTCGACCAGGACATTTTCATGAGCCTTCCCGACCCTTCCGCCGACGGCGTCAAATTCGCGTACTGGGTGCCGAACGTCAGCGGCGGCCTCGTCGTCAGCACGATCGAGCAACGCACCGACTGGAGCCTCGAATACAACCAGAAGCTCGCGCGGACGGCCGAAGCGGCCGGCTTCGACTATGCGCTGAGCCAGATCCGCTTCACGGCCGGCTACGGCGCCGAATACCAGCACGAATCGGTGTCGTTCAGCCAGGCGCTGCTGCATGCGACGACCAAGCTCAAGGTGCTCGCGGCGATCCTGCCGGGGCCGTGGCATCCGGCCGTGGTTGCGAAGCAGCTCGCGACGATCGATCACATCTCGAACGGGCGCATCGCGATCAACGTCGTGAGCGGCTGGTTCAAGGGCGAATTCACCGCGATCGGCGAGCCGTGGCTCGAGCACGACGAACGCTATCGGCGCTCGAAGGAATTCATCCAGGCGCTCAAGGGCATCTGGACGCAGGACAACTTCACGTTCAAGGGCGACTTCTACCGCTTCAACGATTACACGCTGAGCCCGAAGCCGGTGCAGAAGCCGCATCCGGAAATCTTCCAGGGCGGCAGCTCGCGCGCGGCGCGCGACAACGCGGCGAGCGTGTCGGACTGGTATTTCACGAACGGCAATACGCCGGAGAACCTGAAGGCGCAGATCGACGACATTCGCGCGAAGGCGGCCGCGAACAACCATCGCGTGCGCATCGGCGTCAATGCGTTCGTGATCGCGCGCGACACCGAGGAAGAAGCGCGGGCCGTGCTCGACGACATCATCCGGCATGCGCACGTCGAAGCCGTGCACGCGTTCGGCGATGCGGTGAAGGAGGCCGGCAAGGCGTCGCCCGAAGGCGAGGGCAACTGGGCGAAATCGACGTTCGAGGATCTCGTGCAGTACAACGACGGCTTTCGCACGAACCTGATCGGCACGCCGCAGCAGATCGCCGAGCGGATCGTCGCGCTGAAGGCGATCGGCGTCGATCTCGTGCTGGCCGGCTTCCTGCACTTCATCGAGGAAGTGGAATACTTCGGCCGGCGCGTGCTGCCGCTCGTGCGCGAACTGGAGGCGCGTCGGCAGGCCGTTGCCGCGTGACGCCTGTCCGACGCACGCGCGCGGCCTGCGATCGCGCAGGACCGCGCGGCGGCGTGACGTTCACACGACGCCCGCCAGCCTCGATGCCTCGATCACCATCTGCACGCCGAGACTGCCGAGGATGATGCCCATCGCCCAGCGCTGCGCGAGCAGCAGCGTCGGGCGGCCGTGCAGGAACGTCGCGAGGCCGCTCGAGCAGAGCGCCACCAGCCCGTTGGCGGACGCGAACGCGGCGATCAGCAGCGAGCCGAGAAACAGCGACTGGCCGAACACGCTGCCTTGCCCGTAATCGATGAACTGTGGCAGCAGCGACACGAACAGCATCGCGAGCTTCGGGTTCAGCACGCTGGTCGTCGCGCCCATCGCGAGCAGCCGCAGCGGTTGCTCGGTGGGCAGCGCCTTCACCTCGAACGGCGAGCGGCCGCCGGGCCGCACCGCCTGCCATGCGAGGTACAGCAGATAGGTTGCGCCGACCGCGCCCAGCACGCTGCCCGCATAGGGCACGCTCATGAACAGCGTCGTGATGCCGAATGCGGCGGCGAACATGTAGAACAGGTAGCCGATCATCACGCCGGCGAGCGAAATGAGCCCGGCCGCCCGCCCCTGCGCGATCGAGCGCGACATCACGTAGACCATGTTCGGCCCCGGCGTGACCGCGAGCATGCCGCCGATGACGAGAAACCCGTAGAGCGATCCGGACGTGTGCATGTTTTCCGCTTCCTGCATCGAATGAGTGCTGATGGCGTCGATTGTCCGGCGATGGAGGTGAACAGTAAAACGGGATAAACTGAATCGATTGATCAGTTTTTCTGAATCGACATGAAGAAGCTCGACCTCGATGTGCTCGCGATGGTGGTGGCCGTCGCGGAATCCGGATCGTTCGCGCGGGGCGCGCAGGCCGTGCACCGGTCGCCGTCGGCGGTGAGCATGCAGATCAAGACGCTGGAAGACGCGCTCGGCAAGCCGCTGTTCATCCGCGACACGCGCAACGTGACGGCGACCGACGACGGCAGGATGCTCGCCGATTACGGCCGCCGGATGCTCGCGATGCGCGACGAGGCGTGGGCGTCGGTCGTGCGTCCGGAGATGCGCGGCCGCGTGACGATCGGCGTGCCCGACGACTACATCTCGTCGCTGCTGCCGCAGGTGCTCGGCAAGTTCGCCGCGATGCATCCGCGCGTGGAAGTGCGCGTGATCGGCCAGCCGAGCAGCGCGCTCGTGCCGATGCTGAAGGACAACACGGTCGACCTCGCATGCCTCACGCGAATCAAGGGCGTGACGGGCGAGCTGATCCGGATGGAGCCGCTCGTCTGGGCCGGCTCGGCGAAACGCGACGTGTGGGAAGAGCGGCCGCTGCCGGTGGCGTTTTTCACGCACGGCGGCAGCATGGCCCGCGATCACGCGGTCAGGGCGCTGAACCGGCGGAAGATTCCGTACCGGATGTCATACGAAAGCCCGAGCTTTCTCGGCCTGCTCAGCATGGTCGAGGCCGGCCTCGCCGTCGCGCCGCTCGCACGCTGCTGCGTGCCCGATCACTTGTTGCAGCTGACGGAGAGCCACGGGCTGCCGTCGCTCGGCGAACTCGAGGTCGTGCTCGCCCGCAGCGCGCAGTCCGCGCGCCCGCCGTGCGACTACCTCGCCGAGCAGATTCTCGGCGAATGGCGCACCTGACCGGCCCGTCGCCGGCGGCGCGTCAGCACGACGTCAGCAGCCATTCGCGGAAGGCGACGAGCGACGGCAGCGCTTCGTTGCCCGGCGGGTAGACGAGGTAATAGCTGCGCTGGCTGGTAATCGCGTCGCCGATCGAGTCGAGCTCGTCACGGCCCAATTCGTCCTCCACGAGCACCTTCGGCACCAGCCCGATCCCCATTCCGGCATGCACGGCCTGGATCAGATGCGACGTCAGCTCGAAACTCGGGCCGATGCGCATCTTGCGATGATCGAGCCGATAGTGCGAGAACCACTCGGCCCAGGCCTGCTGATTGCTCGTCACGCCCAGCAGCGTCTGCTTCGCGGCCCAGGCCGGCGTGCGCGCGTCGGCCTTGCGGCCGCTGCCCGTGGCGGGCGGCGCGATCGCGATCAGGAACTCGTTGTACAGCCGGTGCGCATGCAGGCCCGGCCAGTCGCCGGCGCCGACGGTGATCGCCGCGTCGAGGTCGTCGTTGAGGAAATCGATCGCGCCGATTCGCGAATGAAGGTGCACGGTCACGCCCGGGTGCGCGGCATAGAAGCCGTGCAGGTGCGGCAGCAGCCATTTCGACCCGAAGGTCGGCAAGGTGGCCAGCCGGAGCGAGCCGGCGCCCGCCCGATGCGACATCGCCTGCAACGTCGCGCCGCGGATGCGCCCGAGCGCGCCGGTCAGCTCGCCGAAGTAGCGGCGGCCGACGTCGGTCAGCTTGACCGAGCGGCCCTCGCGCCGGAACAGCGGCACGCCGAGCTGATCCTCGAGCGTCTGGACCTGCCGGCTGATCGCGCTCTGGCTCAGCGACAGCTCCTCGGCCGCGCGCGTATAGCTTTCATGCCGCGCGGCGGCCTCGAACACGAGCAGCAGCGACATCGAGGGGGTGAGGCGGCGGTAATTCATGAGTTTTATGCAAGCTTCGACGAGGGAGAATTCGTTTGTTTATAACGGAGTATCGAAAGATACTGGAATTCCCGGTTGCACGGAAACTTGCCAAAAAATCATGTTTCGGTGCGCACGAACCGGCCTGCTCCACCCACATTGCGTTTGTGCCCCATGTCGATCGTCCCGTTGCCTCGCCCCGCCAGCCCGTCCGCGAACGTTTACCGCGATTTTCTCGCCGCGCTGCAGGCGGCCGGCTTCGCCGGCGAAATCCGTACGGATCACGCGAACCGCACCGTGCAGGCCACCGACAACTCGATCTACCAGCGCCTGCCGCAGGCGGTGATCTGCCCCGCGCATACGGACGACGTCCAGCTGCTGGCCCGGCTACTGGCCGAGCCCGCGCACCGCGACGTCGCGGTGGCCGCGCGCGGCGGCGGCACCGGCACCAACGGGCAGTCGCTGACCGACGGCATCGTCGTCGACCTGTCTCGGAACATGAACCGGATCCTCGAAATCGACGTCGCGCAGCGCTGGGTGCGCGTGGAGGCGGGCGTCGTCAAGGATCAGCTCAATGCGGCGCTGAAGCCGCACGGGTTGTTCTTCGCGCCGGAGCTGTCCACGTCGAATCGTGCGACCGTCGGCGGGATGATCAACACCGACGCCAGCGGGCAGGGTAGCTGCACGTACGGCAAGACGCGCGATCACGTGCTCGAGCTCGATTTCGTGCTGATGGGCGGCGAACGGCTGCGCAGCGGCGCGCTCGACGATGCGGAGCTGGAACGCCGCTGTGCGCGGCAGGACCGCGTCGGCAACGTGTATCGCACCGCGCGGCGCATCCGCGACGACAAGGCGGCGCTGATCGACGCGAAGTTTCCGAAGCTCAACCGCTGCCTGACCGGCTACGACCTCGCGCACCTGCGCGAACCGGACGGCCGTTTCAACCTGAACAGCGTACTGTGCGGCGCGGAAGGGTCGCTCGGTTTCGTCGTCGAGGCGAAGCTCAACGTGCTGCCGGTCCCGAAGTTCTCGGTGCTGGTCAACGTGCGTTATGCGGGCTTCATGGACGCGCTGCGCGACGCGCGCGCGCTGCTCGAACACCGGCCGCTGTCGATCGAGACGGTCGACTCGAAGGTGCTGATGCTCGCGATGAAGGACTTCGTGTGGAGCAGCGTGGCCGAGTATTTTCCGCAGGACGACGCGCGCCCGACGCTCGGCATCAACCTGATCGAATTCAGCGGCGACGACGAACACGACGTCGATGCGCGCGTGCGCGCGTTCGTCGAGCATCTGCGCATCGATACGAGCGTGGAGCGTCTCGGCCATACGCTGGCGGCCGGCGACGATGCGGTGAAGCGCGTGTATGCGATGCGCAAGCGCGCGGTCGGCCTGCTCGGCAACGTGCAGGGCGAGGCGCGCCCGCAACCGTTCGTCGAGGACACCGCGGTGCCGCCCGAGAACCTCGCCGCGTACATCGCCGAATTCCGCGCGCTGCTCGACGGCCACGGGCTGCAGTACGGGATGTTCGGCCACGTCGATGCGGGCGTGCTGCACGTGCGCCCGGCGCTCGACATGAAGGATCCGAAGCAGGCGGCGCTGGTGCGGCCCGTGTCGGACGCGGTGGCCGAACTTACGCAGCGTCACGGCGGCTTGCTGTGGGGCGAGCACGGCAAGGGCGTGCGCTCCGAATATGCGCCGGCGTTTTTCGGCGAGCTGTATCCGTCGCTGCAGCAGTTGAAGGCCGCATTCGATCCGCACAACCAGTTCAACCCGGGCAAGATCGCGACGCCGCCGGATCGCACGCTGCGATTGCTGAAGATCGACGAGGTGCCGACGCGCGGCGATCACGACCGGCAGATCGACGAGCGCGTGTGGCAGAGCTACGGCACCGCGATGCATTGCAACGGCAACGGCGCGTGCTACAACTTCGATCCGGACGACGCGATGTGCCCGTCGTGGAAGGCGACGCGCGAACGCGTGCAGTCGCCGAAAGGGCGTGCGTCGCTGATGCGCGAATGGTTGCGCCTGCAACGGCAGGCCGGCGTCGACGTCGTCGCGGCGGCGCGCACGCGGCAACCGGTCCTGCGCGGCCTGGTCGAGCGCTGGCGCAACAGCCGCAACGCCCGTCGTGGCGACACGGATTTCTCGCACGAGGTGTACGACGCGATGGCCGGATGCCTCGCATGCAAGTCGTGCGCGGGACAGTGTCCGGTCAAGGTCAACGTGCCCGAGTTCCGCTCGCGCTTTCTCGAGCTGTATCACCAGCGCTACCTGCGGCCGCTGCGCGACTACCTGATCGGCTCGCTCGAATTCACGATGCCGTGGATGGCGCGCGTGCCCGCGCTGTACAACGGGCTGATGGGATCCGGCTGGGTGCGGGCGCTGCTCGAGCGTCAGGTCGGCATGGTCGACAGCCCGCTGCTGAGCCGCTTCGATCTCGCGGCCGTGATCCGCGCGTGGCGCGTGAAGCCGGCCGACCCGCATGCGCTCGCCGCGCTGAGCGATGCGCAGCGCGCGCGCAGCGTCGTCATCGTGCAGGATACGTTCACGCGCTATTTCGATACCGAGCAACTGGCGACGCTGATCGAGCTGGCGGCGCGCCTGGGCTATCGGGTGTGGCTCGCGCCGCTCGCGCCGAACGGCAAGGCGCTGCACGTGCAGGGCTTTCTGCAAGCCTTCGCGAAGGCGGCGATCCGAAACGCGACGCAACTGGCCGCGCTGGCGCGCTCGGGCGTCGCGCTGGTCGGCCTCGATCCGGCGATGACGCTCACGTATCGGCAGGAATACCTGAAGGTGACGGGGCTCGCCGACGTGCCGAAGGTCGCGCTGCCGCAGGAGTGGCTGCTGGATGCGCTGCCGCAAGCCGGTGCGGGTGGGGCGACGGTTTCATACCGGTTGTTGCCGCATTGCACCGAGAAAACCAATGCGCCGGACAGCGGCAAGCAATGGGCGCAGGTGTTCGCGCGTCGCGGGTTGCGCCTGCAGGTTCAGGCGGCCGGGTGTTGCGGGATGTCGGGCACGTACGGGCACGAGGCGCGCAATCTCGCGACGTCGAAGACGATCTATGCGCAGTCGTGGGCTGCGCACGTCAATGCGCCGGACGAGGAGGGTGAAGCGCTGGCGACCGGGTATTCGTGCCGCAGCCAGGTGAAACGCCTGTCGTCGAAACAGGTGCGCCATCCGTTGCAGGCGCTGCTCGACCATGTGCGGGCGGTGGGGTGACGACGGGGCGGTGCGGGCCGAGCGGCCCTTGAGGCGGCGTCGATCGAGCGTCGAGCGGCAATCCCCGTGCCGCTGTCGACCTTCGCCGGCGCTGGTCAGGCGTCGGCTTTCGCCGCTTTCCGCGACCGCGATTTGTCCGCTGCGGGAAGCACGCCGACGCCGCGCGGCCGTTTCGGCTCGATCCGCATTTGCCGGATCACGCGCCGGAAGTCGATCTCGTGCGCGGCCAGCGTACCGATCAGTTTCGCGATGACCGCGAGGTGGGAAGGGACGGTGCCCTTGCTCGAATAGTTCGTGATGGAGCTTTCGTTCATCCGGATCAGGCGGGCGAACTCGCGCGCCGTCAACTGCGCCTTCTTCAACTCCTGCTGGAATTCCGCATACGCCATTGCACACATGATGCTTCGTCTCCGTGAATCAGAATTCGTCCCGCGCGGCGCTGGCGCCGACGGGTGGCGTTCCCGTCGTGCCGGCGCCGTGTCGGGTTACATCTTCACCTGGTCGAGGAAGGTCTTCTTGCCGCTCTTGTAGCCGTAGATCGAGATGACCCCGTGCGTCAGGTCGCCCTTCGAGTCGAACGTCGTCGTGCCGATCACGCCGTCGTACTTCGTCGCCGGCATCGCCGCGAGGATCTTCGCCGGGTCGGTCGAGTTCGCACGCTTCATCGCGTCGACCGCGATATAGACCGCGTCATACGCGAACGGCGCGTCGAACTTGATGCCCTGGTTGAAGCGCTTCTGGTACTTCGCGAGGAAGCTCGCGCCGCCCGGCATCTTCTCGAGCGCAGCGCCTGCCTGCGAGCACAGCACGTTGTCGGCCGCCGGGCCGGCCAGTTCGGCCAGCGAGTCGGTGCACACGCCGTCGCCGGACAGGATCTTCGCGCGCAGGCCGAGCTGCTTCGCCTGCTTGGCGAGCGGGCCGCCGGTGGCGTCCATGCCGCCGTACATGATCGCGTCGGGGTTTTCGCCCTTGACCTTCGTCAGGATCGCGCGGAAGTCGACCGCCTTGTCGTTGGTCGCGTCGTGCGACAGCACCTTCAGGCCGAGCGCCTTCGCCTTCTTCTCGAACTCGTTCGCAAGGCCCTGGCCGTATGCGGTCGAATCGTCGATCACCGCGACGCTCTTCACGCCCTTCGACTGCGCATAGCTCGCGAGCGCCGGGCCCTGCTGCGCATCGGTCGCGACGACGCGGTAGGTCGTCTTGAAACCCTGCTGCGTGTAGGTCGGGTTCGTGGCCGACGGCGAGATCTGCACGATGCCCGCATCGCTGTAGATTTTCGATGCCGGGATCGACGTGCCCGAATTCAGGTGGCCGATGACGGCGACGACCTTGTCGTCGACGAGCTTCTGCGCCACCTGCGTCGCCTGGCGCGGGTCGGCCGCGTCATCCTGCGCGTCGAGTTGCAGCGTGATCTTCTTGCCGCCGATCGTCAGGCCCTTCGCGTTGATTTCCTCGACCGCGAGACGCGCACCGTTCTCGTTGTCCTTGCCGAGGTGCGAGATGCCGCCCGTCGTCGGTTCGACGCTGCCGATCTTCACGACCTGGTCGGCCATCGCGCTCGACGCGGCCGCGAACGCGGCGGCAGCCAGTGCAACGGTGATCAGGGGTTTGCAGCGCATGCCGACAGTGCTTCGTTCCATCTGCCATCTCCGAATTGAATGTCTTTCTATTGACGTCTCGACCGGCCGGCCGCGGGCCGGGGCGATCGGACGATTTTCCATACCCGTCACGGGCGTCGCTTGCATGGTGTCCGGCCGGGTGACCTGCCGCCCGGGCGAGCGGGCGGGTGCCGCACGCCATGCAATTCGTATGAATATATCGGAACCCGCTTCCTTGTGCTGCGGCGCACCGCGTGGCGGACCGTTGCGGCATGCGCCGGCGCGCGGATGTCGAGGCTTCCGGATACCGGAAACCATGCGCCGCAGCGGCCCCCGGATTGCGGTTCGCTGTCGTCGGCCTTACGGCCGCATCCATTATTCGGCCGGTCGCCACGGCGAAGCCATGGACACTGGCGCACGGTCAATCGGGAACTGTTCGGTCGATTTGTCTGCACAGTTTGGTCAATGGCGAATGGCGTATCCGGTTTCATGGTCGTGCTCGATCGAGTGCGATCGCCGTCGTTATGCAACTAACGGTCAAGTTTGACTGCGCCGGCGGGTGGGTGCCGATTACACCGACCGAACCGTCCATCGAGATCGGCAGAAACCGGGGCGTTTTGGGGCCGGCGTCGCGGCAAATCCGGACCGTCGCGTCGGCCGCGCGCAATTCGCCGCACGCGCAAGCTTACGACCGTCCGCGCAATGCGACGACGATCACGCCTGCAATCGCCAGCAGGCCGCCGCACGCCGTCGCGATGCCCGGCCGCTCGCCGGTCAGCACCACCGACAGCAGCGTCGCGACCGCCGGCGTCAGGTAGAGAAAGTTGGCCGCGCGCGCCGCGCCGAAGTAGCCGAGCGCGAAGGTCCAGGTCGCGTAACCGAGCGCGGCGGGAAAGACGCCGAGTACGACGACGGCCAGCGCCGTGTCGCGCGACCCGCCGCCGAGCGACACGAGCGCGCCGGGCAGCCAGGGCACGAGCAGGATCGCGCCGGCCAGCAGCGTGTAAGCGGTGCACGGCAGCGCGCCGTACACGGGAATCAACCGCCGCTGCAACACGAAATAGCTGGCCGAACACAGCGCCGCGCCGAGGATCAGCGTGCTCCCCGAGCCGAGGACGAGGCCGCCGGGCTGCCCTTGCGCGATCACCGCGATGCCGGCGAGGCTGACGAGCGAACCGAGCCAGCCCCAGCGATTGAAGCGCTCGCGCAGAAACACGGCGGCCAGCAATGCGGTGAAGATCGGCAGCGTGTTCACGATGAAACTTGCCGCGCCGGCCGACACGGTCTGTTCGCCGGTATTGAGCAGCGCGTTGTAGAGGGCGATGCCGAGCAGGCCGCACGCGAGAAAGCGCCACGCATCGCCTTTCGCCGGCAGCGGCGGCCGTTGCCATGCGAGCCATGCGATCACGAGCAACGCGGCGGTCGCGAAGCGCGCGGCCGCGAGCTGCAGCGGCGCGAGGCCGTGCAGGCCGATCCGGATGAACGGGAACGCGGACGCCCACGAAACGATCGTGAACGCGACCGCGGCTGCCGCGACGAGCGGTTGTCGCGCGCCGCGCGACGTCGGTGACGAAAGGGTATTCATGCGGCAATGATGCGGCGTGGCGAGATGTTAAGCTAGCGCACAGATCAACACCCGGATATGAATATGGCTCACAGCTCGGGGCCGCGGCGGCCCGACGGCTCGGCGCGTGCGCGTCAGGCGGCCGGCGGGCTGTCGGTCGCCGCGCCGATGCCGGGCCCGCGGCCGCCGCTCGCGAGCCTGGAGACGGTCTGCACGGTGGCGCGCGAGGGTTCGTTTCTCGCGGCGGCCAACGTCTCCGGCGTCACGCACGGCGCGATCAGCCGACGGGTGGCCGCCGTGGAAAACTGGCTCGGGATGGCGCTGTTCGAACGGCATGCGCGCGGCGTGCGCCTGACGCCGGACGGGCAGCGCTTCGTCGGCCGCATCGAGCAGGCATTCGCGATCATCGACGGCGCGGCCGATCAGTGGCGCACGCCGCGCACGCCGCGGCTGGTGCGAATGAGCGTGGTGCCCGCATTCGCGCAGTTGTGGCTGCTGGAGCGGCAGCAGGCGCTCGAGAATGAAGCGCCCGCGTTGCGCATCGAGCTCGGCATCGAACTGCGCAACGTGGATATCGCGGGCGGCGAAGCGGATCTGTCGATCCGGTACGGGCGCGGCAACTGGCGTCGGCTCGACACCCGCCCGTTCATGCCGGAGCGGCTCTATCCGGTCGCGCATCCGCGGCTCGCCGCGCAACGGGCGATGCCGCGCTGCTCGACATGCCGTTGCTGCACGATTCCGACGTGACCGGCTGGCGCACGTGGTTCGATGCGCTCGGCGTTCCGTTCAAGCCGCGTGCGCAGGATCGCCGGTTCGAGGATTACAACCTCGTGCTGGCGGCGGCCGAAGCGGGGCTGGGCGTGGCGCTTGCGCGAACGCCGCTTGCGGATGCGTATCTGCAGCGCAGCGCGCTCGTGCGCGTGAGCCGTCACGAGGTCGATTCGCCGCTCAGCTATCACTTCGTGCATGCGAAAGGCGAGAATCGGCCGGAGGTCCTCGCGTTGATGGAACGGATGGTGAAGGCGCTGCGGTAGCGCGCACCCGGCGGTTCGCGGAGGCGGCCGCCCGTTCCGTTCGTTCGGCCCCGGACGCCGAATCGTTACAATGCAGCCGCGGAAAACGGCGAGATCGCCGCAGTGAAGCGGAATCGCGCCTTTGCCCGACGGCAGGGCAATCACCA
Organism: Burkholderia sp. MSMB1078WGS; assembly: GCF_001528895.1. NCBI lineage: Bacteria > Pseudomonadati > Pseudomonadota > Betaproteobacteria > Burkholderiales > Burkholderiaceae > Burkholderia > Burkholderia sp. MSMB1078WGS. Next base: position 56,949 of record NZ_LPDI01000114.1, read on the forward strand.
ACCATTGCAGTACGGGTTCAAATTTGCACAAAAGGGAACCGATGAATAGACCAGACAAATCGTCGAAAGCGCGTGCGGCGCTGGATCAACTTTTTTCCGGCCTGGCGCCTGCGGACGCGAAGCGCGCATCGCCGCGTCCGGGCAATCCGTTCGAAGCGGACGACGAGGTGTCGAATGCATCCGGCGGTCGCGGCGGGGTGGAAGTCACGCTGTCGACCCGCATCCAGCTGCGCGGTTATCCGAGCGCCGACGCGTTCATGAAACGCATGGCCGAAGCGTGGGGCCTCGAGTGGGGCACCTACGACAGCGTCCGCGCGGTGGCGACGCTGCCTGCCGGATGGCGCTCCCGCCGGCTTCCGGAGGTCACGCAGATCGTCGACGAACGCGACGTGCTGCGCGCCGAGAGCAGCCTGCAGGGCGGCGAGATGTCGTATCTGAAGGTGTATCCGCGCTACTACATCGATGCGCGCAAGCGTTTCGGCTGGACGAAGTCGTCGAAGGCATCCGACGATCCGGATCTCGACGGCCCCGACTGGAACTGCTTCGTGGTCGATCGGGAAAAGTCCGTCGAAGTGCATGAGCTGACGACGTCGTCGTTGAAGGCCGACATGGACAATGCCCGGGCGACGCTGCTGAAATGGCTCGACGAGCACTATCCGAAACATCGCGACCCGTTTGCGTACTGGTCGGACTGCGAAGGGGCGTCGTAAACCGCGCTGCACGGCGGCTCGTTCGACGCATCGACGGGGCCGCCACGAGGACGACCATTGAAACAAGCGAGTGTGATCCCGATGCTCTGGGCGGCGTTCGGCGCAGCGGTCGGATCGACCGTCGTCGAGTTGCTGCTCTGGGCAATCGCCGGCGATGACGCCGTCCGGAATCTGTTGCGCGACGCGCGCCTCACGGCTGCGATCGTGATGGGGCGAAGCGTGCTCGATACGTCCGGCGGCTTCGATCCGCTGGTCATGGGCGTGGCGACGCTCGTGCACGCGGCGCTTTCGCTCGTCTATGCGGGCGCGCTGGTACGGCTGGTCCACGGGCTGTCGTGCGTGGCCGCCGTGTTCGCGGGCGGCGCGTTCGGGCTCCTGCTGTACGGCGTGAACCTGTACGGCTTCACGGCGATCTTTCCGTGGTTCATCCCGGTTCGCGGCGCGATCACGCTGATCGCACATCTGGTATTCGGGATCACGGCCGCAGTTGTCTACTGCGTTGCCGGACGTCACGCTACACGCTGATCCCGGCATCGATCGCCGCGGGCACTGCCACCCTCGTCCGTCTTGTGATCCCTGGAATGACCGGCGGCGATCGTCCTGCGACGTGACGATCAGAACTTGTGGCGAATGCCGACGATCGCGAGTTCCTGTGTATCGGTGCCGGCGTTCACGCCGTACGAGCCGACCGATGCGGCCGCCTTCACGGTCGCCCCGCTCGCGTTGAGCGTGTTGCCGCTCGCCTTCTGATAGCCGAACAGCGCATACAGGTCGGTGCGCTTCGACAGGGCGTAATCCGCGCCGAGGTTGACCTGGTTGTAGTGCGCGGAAGCCGGGCCCGTCAGCGACGTGTAGTTGTAGCCGACGCCCGTGCGCAATGCCGGCGTGAACTGCCAGTTGAAGAATGCCGAACCGTTGTTGAACTTCGCGTTCTGGCTGAATGCCGATAGCGTGTCCGCGCCGTACTGCGTATTCGAATACGCGAGGCCGAAGGTCGCCGGCCCGGCCACGTACTGGCCGGCCACGCGCACGATCTGGATCGACTTCGCACTCGAGAAGCCCTGGTTGATCACGGTATTGAACAGCGTGTCCGAACTGCTCGACCACGTGCGCACGCCACCCGCAACCGTCGTGCCGCCGTTCGCGTAGAAGTAGCCGGCGCCGAGCGACAGCGGGCCGCTCGCGTAGCTCGCGCCGAAGCTGTACGTACGGCCGCTGCCGGTCGCGCCCGCGACGCCGCCGAAGCCGTACAGGGCCGCGAACTGGAAGCCGGAGATCAGCGGGCTCGTGTATTTCACCGAGTTGCTGACGCGCAGGCTGTTGTCGTAGTTGTCGAGATCGCCCGGCGTCGCAAATACGCCGCCGAAGTAGTTGTCTTGCGTGAGGCCCTGCACGAGATCCACGACCGGGTCGTACTGGCGGCCGAGCGTCACGGTGCCGTACGTGCTGCTCGCGAGGCCGACGACGGCCTTGCGGCCGAATTCGCGCTGGCCCTGGCCGAGCGCGCCGGTGCCGATGTTGAAGCCGTTCTCGAGCTGGAACAGTGCGGACAGGCCGCTGCCGAGATCCTCGACGCCGCGCAGCCCCCAGCGGCTGCCCGACAGGTTGCCGCTGCTGAACTTCACGAGGCTCGCCGCGTTGCTGCCGTTCGCGTTCTGCGCGTTGTGGACGTACGCGATGCCCGCGTCGGCGATACCGTACAGCGTGACGCTGCTTTGTGCGTGGGCGCCCGCGGCGGCGAGCGCGGCCGGCAGCGCGAGCAGTGCGAATGACCGGATCTGTTTCATGGTTGGATTCCCCCGTTGGTCGATTGGTCTGACGAGTCGGTGCACGATACGGACGGCACGGCGTCAAGGGAACCAATAAATTGTCGGATCGTTATGAGGCGGCGCGGCGATGGATGCGCGCGCAACGGATCGACGAGCGGCTCGCGGATAGCGTGTGCATCGCACACGTGCCGCGCGATCCGGCGCGCCAGATCAGTGGTGCGCGTCGCCCGGTGCGAACAGGCGCGGCTGCGCCGCGTTCAATGCGTCGTCCGCCTCTGGCTGCCACGGAAAAATTCCGTTGCGGTCGGGCCACAGCAACTGCACGCACGGGAAGTCGTCGTTGCCGTAGAACCAGCGGTTCCAGCCGAGATGGGCTTCGTAGTGTTTCTTCTCGACCGGCATCAGCAGCGCGTTCGCGTTGCCGTAGACGGCGGCCGTGACTTCACCGATTGGCGGCGGCGTGCCGGCCGCGACCTTCCGGTAGACGTCCCACAGCACGTCATGGACGATGCGTGGCGGCAACGAGAAAACGATGATTTCGGGGAAACCGTGGTTGACCCACAGTCCGGTCGTGAACGAGAAACCCGGCGCGTCGCCTTCTGCAAATACTTCCGTACGGAACCATCCGTGCTCGCGAATCTGATGCACGAAGCGCTGCTCGTCTTCCTCGAGCACCGAATCGGGCGCATCGAGCGCGGTCGCGATATCCGGTCGCGTGGTCATGGGAGCTCCTTGGGCCGGTCTATTGCACCACGTCTTCCGCTTCCGCCGTTTCGCCGAGGAACCCGCCGCTCTGGTGCGCCCACAGCGCCGCGTAAATGCCACCTGCCTGCAGCAACTGCTGGTGCGTGCCTTCCTCGACGATGCGGCCTTCGTCGAGCACGATCAGCCGGTCCATCGCGGCGATCGTCGACAGCCGGTGCGCGATCGCGATCACCGTCTTGCCGCGCATCAGACTGTCGAGGCTGCGCTGGATCGCGACTTCGACCTCGGAGTCGAGCGCGCTGGTCGCTTCGTCGAGCACGAGGATCGGCGCGTCCTTGAGCATCACGCGCGCGATCGCGACGCGCTGCCGCTGGCCGCCCGACAGCTTCACGCCGCGCTCGCCGACTTCGACGTCGTAGCCGCTGCGGCCATGGCGGTCGCGCAGCCGGCCGATGAACTCGGCCGCTTCCGCGCGCACGGCCGCATCCTGCATTTCGCGTTCGGTTGCGTCGGGGCGGCCGTACAGCAGGTTTTCGCGCATCGTCCGGTGCAGCAGCGACGTATCCTGCGTGACCATCCCGATCGCGCCGCGCAGGCTGTCTTGCGTCACGTGTGCGATGTCCTGCCCGTCGATCCGGATCGTGCCGCCGCCGACGTCGTAGAAGCGCAGCAGCAGGTTCACGAGCGTCGACTTGCCGGCGCCCGAGCGACCGATCAATCCGATCCGCTCGCCGGGCCGGATCGTCAGGTTCAGCCCGTCGAATACCGCACGATCGTTGTCCTCGTGTGCGAACTGCACGTTGTCGAACACGATTTCGCCGCGCTGCACCGCGAGCGGCTTCGCATCGGGCGCATCGACCACGCTGCGCACCTTCGTCAACGTGTTGATGCCGTCCTGGATCGTGCCGACATTCTCGAACAGCTCGGTCATTTCCCACATGATCCAGTGCGAGTAGCTCGACAGGCGCAGCGCCATCGCGATCACGGCCGCGACCACGCCCGCGCTCGCCTCGCCGTGCATCCACAACGCGAGTGCGAGCCCGGCCGAGCCGACCAGCAGCAGCGTCGACAGCAGGTGGTTGACGATCTCGAACGCGCTGACGAGCCGCATCTGCGCGTCGCCGGTCGCCTTGAACGCTTCCATCGCGCGCCGCGCGTGGTCGGCTTCGCGCCGCGTATGCGAGAACAGCTTCACGGTCGTGATGTTCGAATACGCGTCGGTGATGCGGCCCGTCATCAGCGCGCGCGCGTCGGCTTGCCGGCTGCCGACCGCGCCCAGGCGCGGCACGAAATACGCGCACGCCGCGCCGTAGCCGAGTGCCCACAGCGCGAGGGGAATCATCAGCCGCCAGTCGAAGCTGGCGGCGAGCACGAGAATGCCGATCAGGTAGGCCGTGACGCCGATCACGACGTCGACCGACATGAACAGCGCGTCGCGCACCGCGAGCGCGGTCTGCATGATCTTGGTCGTCACGCGGCCCGCGAACTCGTTCGCGTAGAACGACAGGCTCTGGTCGAGCATCAGCCGGTGAAACAGCCAGCGCAGCCGCATCGGGAAGTTGATCGCGAGCACCTGGTGCTTGACCATCGTATGCAGCGCGATCAGCAGCGCGCTGCCGACGAGGATCGCCGCGAAACCGGCGAGCGTGGCGAAGTGACGACCGCCGAATTCGGTCGGTGTCGACGACGACAGCCAGTCGACCACGTGCCCCATCATCGCGAACAGCGCGGCTTCGTACGCGGCTAGCGCGGCCGACGTCAGCGCGATCAGCAGGATCCAGCCGCGCGCGCCTTTCGTGCACGCCCAGACGAACGAGAAGAATCCCTTCGGCGGCGTGACGGGATCTTCGAGCGGGAAAGTCGGCAGGCGCCGTTCAAACCACGAATACATCGACTTGTTCTCCTGATGCGGCCCGACGTGACGGGCGGGCCGATGGTGCCGGACCGGATGCGATGCGGGCATCGTGTGCCGATACGTTCCTTTCGGCCGAACGGACGTTACGCCGCGATCGCGTGGCCCGGCTCGAAGTGTCGCATTGATTCGACCGCGCTGCAGGCGGGTTGTAAGCCGCCGCCGGCCGCGCGAACGGCGCCGTACTCGCGCATCGGGTTCTCAGGAATGGGCATCGCGCCCCTAAAAAAACCGCTTGACTATCTATCTATGAGTAGATACAGTTCGATCCATGGAAACGAAACCGACCGTCCGCGAACAGATTCTCGACCACGCGATCACGCTGATGATGCAGCGCGGTTACAACGGCTTCAGCTATCGAGACCTGTCCGACCTGGTGGGCGTGAAGACGTCGAGCATCCACTACTACTTCCCGTCGAAGGACGATCTCGTGCTGGAAGCGGTGGCGGCGTACAGCGACGAAGTCCTCGCGGCCGTGCGGGCGATCGATGCGGCCTTGCCGGCCGACGTGAAGCTGAGCCTGTACACGAAGATGTTCGGTCGCACGCTCGGTGACGGCAATCTGATCTGCCTCTGCGGGATGCTCGCGGCCGACATCGAAACGTTGCCGGAGAACGTGCGGCAGGCCGTGCAGGCATTCTTCACGGCCAACGAACGCTGGCTGGCGGAATTGCTCGCGCAAGGCGCGAAGGAAGGCACGCTGCAGTTCAGCGGCGAGCCCGACACGGCGGCGCGCACGTTGTACGCGGCGTTTCAGGGCAGCGTGCTGGCCAGCCGGCTGTTTCACACGCGGGCGCGTCTCGAGGACGTCGAGGCCGTCTGGAAAACGCGGCCCTGACGGGCGGCGCAAGCAGTGGGGCGGTTCGCCGCCCTTTTAATGAATCTCGCTATCTATCATGTAGTAGATAGATGGCTCGCGCAGATGGATCGACCATCTGCATTTTTTGGGGAAATTTGTCTATCTATGAGTAGATAAATTGATGCGATGCCGGCGGAGAAGCCGCCGGCACGCGGTCCCCGGTTCGAAGGCTGTTTCATTCATTTGCTGAAAAGGAGTCTGTCATGTCGATCGAAAAAGTGCTGTACCGCGCTCATGCAAAAGCCACCGGCGGCCGCGACGGCCGTGCGACGGTGCCCGAAAGCGGTCTCGACCTGAAGCTGACCACGCCGCGCGAGCTCGGCGGCGCGGGCGGTGCGGGCGCGAACCCCGAGCAACTGTTCGCCGCCGGCTACAGCGCGTGTTTCATCGGCGCGATGAAGTTCGTCGCGGCGCGCGACAAGATCGCGATGCCCGCGGACGCCGCGATCGAAGGCAGCGTCGGTATCGGCGCGATCCCGAACGGGTTCGGCATCGAAGTGGAACTGAAGATCTCGCTGCCCGGCCTCGATCGTGACATCGCGCAAACGCTGATCGACCGCGCGCACGTCGTCTGCCCGTACTCGAACGCGACGCGCGGCAATATCGACGTCACGCTCACGCTCGTCTGATCGATCGTACTGCAAAACATTCATCGCCATTCGTAGAATCAACCAAGGAGTCGCACCATGAAGATCGTCAAGCCGCTGCTGATCGCCGCCGCCGTTGCAGCCGCGTTGTCCACCGCACCTGCCGCGTTCGCCGCCGGCGCCGACACCGTCCGTCCCGATGCGAAGACGAGCGCGTTCCTCGCCGCGCTGAACGGCCAGAAGGGCCCGGGCCTCGAAACGCTGAGCCCCGCGAAGGCGCGCCAGGTGCTCGTTGACGCGCAGAATGGCGCGAAGGTCGATCTGTCCGGCATCGACGTGTCGAACCGCACGATCGAGCAGGACGGCCTGTCGGTGCCGGTCACGATCGTGCGTCCGCTAGGCGCGACGGGCACGCTGCCGGTATTCGTGTTCATCCACGGCGGCGGTTGGGTGCTCGGCGATTTCCCGACGCACGAGCGCCTCGTGCGCGATCTCGTCGTGCAGTCGGGCGCCGTCGCGGTGTTCGTGAACTACACGCCGTCGCCGGAAGCGCGTTACCCGGTCGCGATCAACCAGGCGTATGCGGCGACCAAATGGGTGGCCGCGCACGGCGCGGAGATCGGCGTCGACGGCAGCCGCCTCGCGGTGGTCGGCAACAGCGTCGGCGGGAACATGTCGGCCGTCGTCGCGCTGATGGCAAAGGACAAGGGCGGCCCCGCGATCCGTTTCCAGGGGCTGATGTGGCCGGTCACGGATCACGACTTCAATACCGGTTCGTACCGCGCGTATCAGCAGGGCCACTTCCTGACGCGGCCGATGATGAAGTGGTTCTGGGACGCCTATACGAAGAACGAAGCGCAACGCAACGAGATCTACGCGTCGCCGCTGCGCGCGAGCCTCGCGCAGTTGAAGGGGTTGCCGCCCGCGCTGATCCAGGTCGCGCAGTTCGACGTGTTGCGTGACGAAGGCGAAGCGTACGGTCGCAAGCTCGACGCGGCCGGCGTGGACGCGACGACCACGCGCTACGACGGCACGATCCACGATTTCGGTTTGCTGAACGCGTTGGCCGACGATGCACCGACGAAGGCCGCGATCAAGGCGATGGCCAATGAAATCGCGACGCGGCTGAAGTAACGCGATCGAAATCGATCGAACCTGAACGGCAGGACGGCGGGCACATGCCCGCCGTTCTTGCATGAGGGCGTTTCGTTCATGCCCGGCCGTGCGCCGAGAGAAACGGTCGAATGGCGAGCGCGCAATCGCACGATCGCGCCCGGCCGCCGGCATTGTTGGTACGATCGCGCGTATCGTTCACGCCGGCGTCGCAAGCCGCCGGCTCATCGGCCGTGCGGCTGCACGGCAGCGCGGCCACGTTCGGGAGAAGCGGTTCATGTTGCAGGCGTTCGCGGTCTTGCTGATCTTCCAGTGTCTCGGGGAAGGGGTGTCCTATTTGTTCGGCCTGCCGGTGCCGGGCCCGGTGATCGGCATGCTGCTGCTGTTCGGCTTCGTGATGCTGCGCCCGCAGGTGGCCGATGCGATCGAGCCGACCGCGCTCGAGCTGCTGCGTCACCTGTCGCTGCTGTTCGTGCCGGCCGGCGTCGGCATCATGGCGTCGGCCGACCGCGTGCGCGGCGACGCGGTCGCGGTCGTCGTCGCGCTGGCCGTCAGCACCACGCTCGCGATCGCGGTGACGGCGCTCGTCACGCGTGCGTTGCTGCGACGCCAGCGCCGCGCGGGCGGCACTGCGGAGGGCGCGCAATGACGGCCTTCCCGAAGCTCGGCGCGATCTGGGTCTATCTCGCCGCGAGCCCGCTGCTCGGCCTGACCATCACGCTGGTCGCGTATCTGTTCGCCCAGGCCGTCTATGCGCGGGCACGCTTCAACCCGCTCGCGAATCCGGTGCTGATCGCGGTCGCGGTGATCGTCGTGCTGCTGACGCTCACGCATACGCCGTATCCGACGTATTTCGAAGGCGCGCAGTTCGTCCATTTCCTGCTCGGCCCCGCGACCGTCGCGCTCGCGCTGCCGCTGTACCGCCAGTGGTCGAAGCTGCGGCGTACCGCGCTGCCGTTGCTCGTCGGCCTGCTCGCGGGTTCGCTGACCGCGATCGTGTCGGCGGTCGGTATCGCCGCGCTGTTCGGGGCGTCGCACCAGACGATCGCATCGCTTGCGCCGAAATCGGCGACGACGCCGATCGCGATGGCCGTCGCCGCCGAGATCGGCGGCATTCCGTCGCTCACGGCCGTGCTCGTGATCTCGACCGGGATTTTCGGCGCGGTGTGCGCGCGTGGGATCCTCAATCTGCTGCGGGTCGACGAGCCGGCCGTGCGCGGCTTCGCGCTCGGCGTCGCGTCGCACGGCATCGGCACCGCGCGTGCGTTCCAGGTCAGCGAGGAAGCCGGTGCGTTTGCCGGGCTCGGGATGGGGTTGAACGGCGTGCTGACGGCGTTCGTCGTGCCGATCCTGCTGCCGGTGCTGTCGCGCTGGATCTGAGCGCGCGGCCGCCGGGGTATCGGTTTCCCCGATGGTGCGGATGACAGGCCGACAGGATGGCGCTCACGGCGCGCATGTATCGTCGGCGTTATCAGGAGAATTCAGGAACGCCCAAGGACATTTGCGCAGCGATCGGCTAACGTTGCATCGGCGCCGTTGTCGCAAGCCGTCGCGTGCACGCCGGTGTCCGACCCACACTCAACAATCGACAAGGAGATCGGCCATGAAGCAGTCTCGCGTGGTTTCGGTGGCAGTAGCGGTAGCGGCGTCGTTCGGTCTGTTGTTGACCGTCGCGCCGACGGCATACGCGCAGGACCCGGCGTCCGCGCCGGCGCAAAAGCAGCTCGACAAGGCGCAGAAGAAGGCGGCGCGCAAGGCGGCCCGCGCGCGGCACGCGTCGGACCTGAAGGCGATCGGCACCGGCAGCGGCTACCGGTTGACCAACGACCAGAGCAACTATCCGCAGAACGCCGTGCAGAAGGCGCCCGCGACGAAGGCGGCGCCGGCCGCACCGGCTTCGGGCCAGTAACGGTCGAACGCGTTGCACAAGACGAACGGCGCCGGTCGACCCGGCGCCGTTCGTTCATGTGCGGAACTGCGGGGCCGCGGAGCCGCAGCGTTACGACGCGAGCTTGCTCGCGAGTTCCGCGACGTGCTTGCCCTGGTAGCGCGCGATGTCGAGCTCGTTCGCGCTCGGCTGGCGGCTGCCGTCCGCGCCCGCGAGCGTGGTCGCGCCGTACGGCGTGCCGCCGGTGATTTCGTTCATGTTGACGAGCCCGCTGCACGCATACGGGACGCCCACGATCACCATCCCGTGATGCAGCAGCGTCGTGTGGAACGACGTGATCGTCGTTTCCTGGCCGCCGTGCTGGGTGCCGGTCGACGCGAACACGCTGCCGATCTTGCCGACGAGTGCGCCTTTCATCCACAGGCCGCCGGTCTGGTCGAGGAACGTGCGCATCTGGCCGGCCATGTTGCCGAAGCGGGTCGGCGTGCCGAAGATGATCGCATCGTAGTCGGCGAGTTCGTCCACCGTGGCGACCGGCGCGGCCTGGTCGACCTTCACGCCGATCGCGCGGGCCTGGTCGACGGGGATCGTTTCCGGCACGCGCTTGAGCGTGACCTCGACGCCGGGCACCGATTTCGCGCCCTCCACGATGTGCTGCGCCATCGTTTCGACGTGCCCGTAGGACGAGTAGTAAAGAACGAGAACCTTGGCCATGTTGCGAATCTCCGATTAAAGGGGCCCCGCGGTCAGCGGAGCCCGGTTTCCCGAACGGGCGTCACGCCCATTCGGCCGTCACTTCGACCGGACGCAGGTCGAACACCAGCACTTCGGCATCCTTGCCGTCCGCGATCGTCAGCGCCTGTTCGCCGCGGATGCGCGCGCCGTCGCCTTCGCCGAGCGTCACGCCGTTGACCGTCACGCTGCCGCGCGCCACATGCACGTAAGCAAAGCGGTTCGGATCGAGTTCCAGCGTAGTGCTTTCGTCGCCGTCGAACAGGCCCGCGTAAATCCGCGTGTCCTGCCGGATCTTCAGCGAACCGGCATCGCCGTTCGGCGACACGACGAGTGCGAGCTTGCCGCGCTTGTCGTCGGCCGCGACATTCGTCTGCTGATAACGCGGCTCGGCACCCTTTTCGGCCGGCCCGACCCAGATCTGCAGGAAGTGGACCGGCGTGTCCGGCGAGTGGTTGAACTCGCTGTGGCGCACGCCCGTGCCCGCGCTCATCAGTTGCACGTCGCCCGGCACGATCACCGAACCGGTGCCCATCGAGTCCTTGTGTTCGAGCGCGCCTTCGAGCACGTACGACAGGATTTCCATGTCGCGGTGCGGGTGCGTGCCGAAGCCGCGGCCCGGGGCGACGCGGTCGTCGTTGATCACGAGCAGATCGGAGAAGCCGACTTGCTTCGGATCGTAGTAATTGGCGAACGAAAACGTATGACGGGAGCTGAGCCAGCCATGCTCCGCACGGCCACGTTGGTTTGCTGCACGGATGTCGATCATGATTTTTTCCTCAAGTCGCCGGACCTCGGAAGTGGGCCCGGCCGTTCGTTGAGATGAATCTTAGGTCAATCGATTTGACAAATAAATCGCTGTAGAGATAATGACTGTCGCTCTGGAGTGGACAATATGGAACTCAACGACCTGAGGATCTTCGTCGCGACCGTCGACGCAGGCAGCTTCACCGCGGCGGCCGACCAGCTGATGCTGTCCAAGCAGTTCGTCAGTCGGCGCACGATGGCGCTGGAGGCGTCGCTCGGCGTGCGGCTGCTGCATCGCAATACCCGCAATCTCGCGGTGACCGAATCGGGGCAGGAGTTTTATGTGCGCGCGCAGCGCATCCTCGCGGAGATCGCCGACGCCGAGCAGGCGATGTCGGTGCGCAGCACCGAGCTGCATGGCTCGCTGAAGATCAGCGCGCCGCTGTCGTTCGGGATCACGCACGTGTCGCCGCTGATCGCCGAATTCCTGTCCGCGCACCCGGCCGTGCGGCTGAACCTCGACCTGACCGACCGGCGCGTCGACCTGATCGGCGAGGGCTTCGACCTCGTGCTGCGGATCGGCTCGCTCGAGGACTCGACGCTGATCGCGCGACCGCTCGGCGCGTGGCGGATGATCGCGTGCGCGAGCCCTGCCTACCTGAAGCGGCATGGCGCGCCGCAGACGCCGACCGATCTGGCCGGCCATACGTGCGTGCTGTACGGGCGCGAGCGGCGGGTGGGCTGGGAATTTCGCGTCGACGGCGCGGCGCGCACGTTCGACGTGCAGGGGCCGCTCGTCGCGAACAACGGCGAAGTGGTGCGCGACGCCGCGATCGCGGGGCTCGGTATCGCGCTGCTGCCGCACTTCATCGTCGGCGCGGCGCTCGACAGCGGTGCGCTCGTGCCGGTGCTCGACGCGTACGCTCCGCCGCCGATCACGCTCAATGCCGTGTTTCCGCAGCACCGGGAGGGGTTCGTCACGCTGCGCACGTTCATCGGGTTTCTCGCGGAGCGGCTCGGGCAGCCGGCGCCGACGGACGCGAGCGGGGCGGGCCGGGTACGGTAGCCGGCCGCTTTGCGGTGAATGAGATGATTAATCTCCGCAGAATTTGCGGAGATTGTTGAGGCATGCGGCGTATCGGTGGATAATCTCCGCATCATGAGCGGAGATTACACCTTTATCTGGGAATCGGCCGACTGGCCGGCATGGCGCTTCGATCTTCCGACCCTCGCCACGCCGCTCGCCGACGTCAGCCGTGCGCAAGGCATGCTGGCCGGGCGATTGGCGGACCTCGGCCTGGCGTTGCGCGACGAAGCGAGCCTGGCCGCGCTGACGGATGACGTCGTCAAGACCAGCGCGATCGAAGGCGAGAACCTGAATGTCGCGTCGGTCCGGTCGTCGATTGCGCGCCGGCTCGGCGTCGACATCGGCGCGCTCGCGCCGGTCGATCGCCACGTCGAAGGCGTTGTCGACATGGTGCTGGATGCGACGACCCATGCGGCCGCACCGGTCACCGAAGCGCGGTTGTTCGGGTGGCATGCCGCCCTGTTCCCGACCGGCTATTCGGGGCTGTCGCGGATCACGGTCGGCGGGTGGCGCTCGGACGCGAGCGGGCCGATGCAGGTGGTCTCCGGGCCGATCGGCCGGCAGCACGTGCATTTCGAGGCGCCGCCGGCCACACGCCTGACGCACGAAATCGGGCGCTTTCTCGCGTGGTTCAACGCGCCGCCGGCCGAGCCCTTGCTGATCCGGGCCGGCCTGGCCCACCTGTGGTTCGTTACGCTGCACCCGTTCGACGACGGCAACGGTCGCATCGCGCGCGCGCTCGGCGATCTGGTTCTGGCACGCGCGGACCGCAGCCCGCAGCGTTTCTACAGCGTGTCCGCGCAGATCCAGCGCGAGCGCAACGCGTATTACGACGTGCTGGAGCGTACGCAGCGCGGTTCGCTCGACGTCACGGAGTGGCTCGCGTGGTTTCTGAACACGCTGGGCCGGGCCATCGATCATGCGCACACGACACTCGATGCGGTGCTGATCAAGGCGCGCTTCTGGCAGCGATGCGCGGGCGTCGCGATGAACGAACGCCAGGTCAAGGCCATGAATCGCCTGCTCGACGGCTTCGAAGGGAAGCTGACGACCACCAAGTGGGCCGCCCTTGCGAAATGCTCGCAAGACACGGCGCTGCGCGATATCACGGAGCTCGTCGAGCAGGGCATGTTGCGTCGCTCGGCGTCCGGCGGGCGGAGCACGAGTTACGAGCTGGTGCCGTTCGACGGCTGACGTCATTGCCGGCTCGTCTCGTCCCGCGCGCGAAGGCGCCGTGTGCATGGCCGATGCGGCGGATGCGATTGCGACACGCGTGGGGCAGGTCGCCGCGCGGCGCATCCGGCTCCGGTCGATGAAAGACGACGGGCCGACCAGGCGTGACGGCGCTCGGGCGATCGTGTTCATCGGGATCGTCGATGCAGTAAGCGGGGCGCTGGCCCGCTATTTCTTGCGCGTCGCGTGCGCCTGCGTCCGCGCGGGCGGCGCCGCCGATTCCCGTATGCGCAGCTCGGGCAGGACGGCATGGCCGGGCCCCGTGGCGCCGTTCTCGAGCGCGTCGAGCAACGCGCGCGCGGCCTGGCGGCCGATCGCGTCGGTGTCGACCCACATCGTCGTCAGCGACGGCCGGATCTCGCGCGCGAGCGCGACGTCGTCGAAGCCGGTGATCGACAGCTGCGCTGGCACGTCGATGCCGAGCGCCTGCGCTTCGAGCAACGCGCCGAGCGCGAGCGCGTCGTTGCCGCAGATCACGGCGGTCGGCCGCGTCGCCGCATCGCTGCCGACGATCGCGCGCAGGCTCGCTCTCCCGAACGCGATCGTGGCCGCGCCTTCGTGCTGATGCACGGGGCGCACCGCGAGCCCGTGCGCGGCCAGCGTGTCGTGAATGCCGCGCAGCCGGGCCTGCACGCGGTCGTTGTCCGTCGACGGCTGCATGACGATCGCGAAATCGCGGTGGCCGAGGTCGAGCAGGTGCGTGGTGAGCCGGGCGAACGCCGCGCGGTTGTCGAAGCCGATGCAGCAATGCGGGCTGTCGTCGCGGTACGCATACGTGACGACGTACGGCACGCGATGCATCGCAAGGAGTTCGAACAATTCCGGCGGATACGCTTCGCCGACCAGCGATACGGCTTCCACGCCGCGCGACAGCATCGCGCGCACCTGCGCGAGCGCTTGCGCGGGGTCGTAGTTCGAGCAGCCGAGGAACAGCGTGATGCCGTGCTCGGCCATGACCGTCTGCATGCCGGCGACCTGCGACGCGAACACCTGGTCGTCGAGGGTCGGAATGATCGCGCCCGTGATGTGGGTGCGCGTGGATGCGAGTGCGCGGCCGGCCGCATTCGGGATCCAGTTCAGTGCGAGCGCCGCGTCGCGCACGCGCTGCTGCACGTCGGCCGACACCTTGCCGGGATCGTTGTACACGCGCGAGACGGTCGCGGTCGATACGCCGGCCAGTTTCGCGACGTCGCCGAGCACCGAGCGGCCGCTGCCGCGGCGTGCCCGAGGCGTGCTCATCGGCCGTCTCCGTGCGTGGCGGCCCCGTCGCTACCGTGTGCCGTCAAAAGCGTCATTGTTTACCCTCGATTCGTGATGGCCCCGCTTGCATTCTCGAGCGAGCCTGCGAGAATGTAAGCGCTATCTTGCTACCGCTTCTTATTATGTCAGACACCTGCCCGATCCGTATGGCGAAATTTTCCGAGACGACGACCTTTCCGGTCATTTTGTCGACCGCAAATGTAAGCGATTACATCAAGCAATGAACGGACTCCGGTCACCGCGTATCGCCGTCGTCGGCAGCGTCAACATCGATCTCGTCACGCGCACGCCGCGCCTGCCGGTGCCGGGCGAGACGCTGCTCGGTACGACGTTCGAGACCGTTCACGGCGGCAAGGGCGCGAACCAGGCGGTCGCGGCCGCGCGCCTCGGCGCATCGGTCGCGATGATCGGCTGCGTCGGCGACGACGCGTTCGGTACGCGCCTGCACGGCGCGCTGGCGGCAGAGCGCATCGACGTGACGCACCTGCACCGGATCGGCGGCACGACGACCGGCGTCGCGACGATCACGGTCGACGACGGCGGCGCGAACAGCATCGTCGTCGTGCCCGGCGCGAATGCGTGCGTCGACGCCGACCGGATCGACGCGGCGCGTGACGCGATCGTCGGAGCCGCGCTGCTCGTGTGCCAGCTCGAAATACCGGTCGCCAGCGTGGCGCGCGCGATTGCCTGCGCCAGCGCGCACCACACGCCGGTGTTGCTCAATCCCGCACCCGCGCAGCCGCTCTTCGATGCGCTGCTGGCGCGGGTCGACTATCTCGTCGTCAACGAAACCGAGGCCGAGTCGCTGACCGGCATCGCCGTGGGCGACGATGCATCGGCCGCGCGCGCCGCCGATGCGCTGTGCGCGAAAGGCGTCGGCAACGTGCTGGTCACGCTCGGCGCGCGCGGCGTCTGCTGGCGCGGTAGCGCAGGAAGCGGCCGTCATCGTGCGATGGCGGTGGTGGCCGTCGATACGACCGCGGCCGGCGACACGTTCGTCGGCGGGTTCGCGGCCGCGCGGGCCGGCGGCGCGTCGATGGACGACGCGATCGGCTTCGGCCAGCGTGCGGCCGCGATCAGCGTCACGCGTCACGGCGCGCAGACGTCGATTCCGACGCTCGACGAAGTAAACCGTATGGATACCTGAATTCCGCACACGACGGAACGGCCGAACCCGGCCGAGACAGTGACATGGAGACAATCGACATGAACGACAACCAACCTGTTCCGCACGCGCCGCCACGGATTCGGCGCGGTCAACGCATCGCGCTCGCGCTGTTGATGGCGAGCGGGATCGTCAACTATCTCGATCGCGGCACGCTGGCCGTCGCGAGTTCGGCGATCCGCGGCGATCTCGGCCTGTCGCTCGCGCAGATGGGGCTGCTGCTGTCGGCATTCTCATGGAGCTATGCGCTGTGCCAGTTTCCGGTCGGCGGGCTGGTCGACCGCATCGGCCCGCGCCGGCTGCTCGGCATCGGGCTGATCGTCTGGTCGTTCGCGCAGGCGGCCGGCGGCATCGTGTCCACTTTCGGCTGGTTCATCGTCGCGCGCATCGTGCTCGGCATCGGCGAGGCGCCGCAATTCCCGTCGGCCGCGCGCGTGGTGAGCAACTGGTTTCCGCTGCGCGCGCGCGGCACGCCGACGGGCATTTTCAATGCCGCGTCGCCTCTCGGTACCGCGCTTGCGCCGCTGCTGCTGTCGGTGCTCGTTGCGTCGTTCCACTGGCGCTGGGCGTTCATCGTGACCGGGGCACTCGGCCTCGTTGTCGCCGTCGTGTGGTTCGCGCTGTATCGCGATCCGGTGCGCGCGCAACTGTCCGCCGCCGAGCGCGGTTACCTCGATGCCGATGCGCAAAGCGTCGTCGCGGCGCCGAAGCTGACCTTCGCAGACTGGCGCAGCCTGTTCTCGCACGGCACGACGTGGGGGATGCTGATCGGCTTCTTCGGATCCGTGTACCTGAACTGGGTCTACCTGACCTGGTTGCCCGGTTACCTGACGATGGAGCGGCACATGAGCCTGATCCGCACGGGGTTTGCCGCATCGGTGCCGTTCCTGTGCGGGTTCGTAGGTTCGCTGGCCGCCGGCTGGCTGTCGGATTTCGTCACGCGCCGCAGCCGGTCGCCGGTCGTGAGCCGGCGCAATGCGGTGGTGGCCGCGATGCTCGGGATGGTCGCGTTCACGATTCCGGCCGCGCTCGTGCAGAGCAATACGGTTGCGCTCGCATGCATTTCGGTGGTGATCTTTCTCGCCAACGCGGCGTCGGCGTGCTCGTGGGCGCTCGCGACGGCGGCCGCGCCGCCGAGCCGCATCGCGTCGCTCGGCGCCATCCAGAATTTCGGCGGCTTCATCGGCGGCGCGCTTGCCCCGATCCTGACCGGCGTCATTGCGCAGAAGTGGTCGTTCGTGCCCGCGCTGCTCACCGCGGCGGCGATCGCGTTCGCCGGCGCGATGGCCTACCTGCTGCTCGTGCGCAAGCCGATTCCCGAACAGGCCACGAACGCCGCACCCGGACCGTTGCCGGCGTAACCGTTCAGCCTGCATTCGCATTCACTGAAGGAAGGAGAAACCGATGCAACACTCGCAGCAATCGAACGTGACCGTCGAGGGGATCGTGCCGGTGATGCTGACGCCGTTCGACGACGCCGGCTCGATCGACTACGCGGGGCTCGAGCGGCTCATCGAATGGTATCTGGCGCACGGCTCGGATGCGTTGTTCGCGGTCGCGCAATCGAGCGAGATGCAATTCCTGAGCCTGGCCGAACGCGCGGAACTCGCGCGCTTCGTGGTCGAGCGGGTGGCCGGGCGCGTACCGGTCGTCGCGTCGGGTCATATCAGCGACGATATCGACGCGCAGGTCGTCGAACTGTGCGCGGCGGCCGAATCGGGCGCGCAGGGCGTCGTGCTCGTGACCAATCGTCTCGATCCGCAACGCAAGGGCAGCGCCGCGTTGCTCGATCATCTTCACAGGCTGCTCGCGCGACTGCCGTCGGATCTCCCGCTCGGCCTGTACGAATGCCCGGCGCCTTACCGGCGGCTTTTGTCGGATGACGAGCTGCGCGCGTGCATCGACACCGGCCGGTTCGTGATGCTCAAGGATGTGAGTTGCGATCTCGCCACGGTGAGGCGGCGCGTCGCGCTTGCCGCGGGGTCGCCGCTGAAGATCCTGAACGCGAACGCCGCGATTGCGTGGGATGCGATGAAGGCCGGGTCCGCCGGTTTCAACGGTGTGTTCACGAACTTCCATCCCGATCTCTATCGGTGGCTGCGTACGCGAGGCGAGTCGAATCCGGCGCTCGCCGACGAACTGTCGACGTTCCTGGTCGTCTCGGCGGTATCGGAGGCGCTGGGCTACCCGGCGCTCGCGAAGCTCTATCACCAGCGGATCGGCACGTTCGGATCGATCAAATGCCGTGCGATCGACTACGACGTGCGCGAACGCTTCTGGGCGCTCGACGCTGTGCTCGACAAGATCGTGGCCGGCACCGAACATTTCCGCCGGCGGATCGCTGCGTCGTGACGGAGGACGCGCGCCGCGCCGCGCCGGCAGCGCGGTGCGGCGCGTGATCGCATCGCGTACCGTGCGTGCGGCCGGCTCACTGATTACCTGCTGAAACAATCCACGTTGCGCGATGCATGCGATTGCGGCGAAATCGTCGCAGCTCCTGATCCGTCGATGGCGGCAACACGTGCCGCCGCTCTCCGGCCATCACTCGGCGGCCATTCGCTACGTCACGAACTCTAACCGCCCGCGATTCGCGAGCGCGGTGCCGACGCTCGTCCGACCATCCTGCCGCGCGTCGCATTGACGATGTCTGACGGACCGTCGACATGTTCTCGCATACGGCGAGAAAAGCGCACAAATCTGCGCAATTCCGCGGTCATTCGTCATAGCGGTTCGTAATACCATGCCGCGGAGTGATCTTTACCGACGAACCGCTGAAGCCGCATTCGCCCATGCAACACGTGACGACAAGCCAGCCGCCGATCCTGACGGCGCCGGTTGATGCCATGCTGCACGCCGTGATCGACGAGGTCGTCCATCGGAGCGTGTCGGAGGCGACGACGCGCAGCGGCTACATGCGCTGCGCCGACTATGCGATCGTCGGCGCACAGGTGCTGACGCTGCTGACCGGGAAGCCTTATCGGCCGTTCGCGGGCGGCGAGGTGATGGACTTCGGCGGCGGCAACCTGTATGCGCTATGCACGACGCGCGCGCGGCGCCGCACCGCGCGGCATCTGTCGCAGCTCGCGCGGTATCACTGCTGGGTCGAAGCGCGCCACGACGACGTGGGCGGGCGCACACGCAAGGAGATCGTCGACTTCACGCTGCGCCACGACGAGACCGTTGCGAACCAGCTGGGCATGCCGTTCACCCGTGCCTACCAGGCTTATTTCTGGGGCTGGGAAGACGAGCACACGGTGCCTGCCGAGTTGCACGACCATCCGGTATTCGCAAAACAGGGCCCGGTGTGGCGCTGGGCCGAGCGCGAATGCACGTCGCTGCTGCGCGCGTACGAGCACGAACGCCCCGGCTATTTCGGGCGTCAGGTATCGCGTGCAATCGATTTGTTTGCCGACCGCGTCGAAGGTCTCGGCTGACGCGTGCCTGTTTCAAGGACGACTGCGGGCCGGTTGCCGGCCGCGACGATGCGAAGCCGGCGGGCGCTGGCGCGCTGCCGGGCATGAACGATGTCTCAGGGCCACGCGCACCGCGCGACCCGCTCACTTCCTGGACAGCGTGCCGCTACTGTTCGCACCGCCAAACAATCGCGTCAGGTATTGCGAATGAGTGTTCATCCGGGTCATCAGGGTGTTGAGTGCGGTGAACTGCGCCTGATACTGCCTGGTCAGTTGCGCGGCATAGTCGGACAGATCCGACTGCTGTTGCGCGACACGTTTCAGATCGGCGCTCAGTGCGGTCGTGCGCACGTCGATCATCCCGTTCTTCTTCGTGAACTGCGTGATCTGATCGGCCAGGCGCGTGCCGATCCCGTTCTCCGGATTGAACAGGTGCGCGACCCCGGACGGGTTGGCGGACAGCGCGCTGTCGAGCTTCGCGCCGTCGACGTTCAGCGTGCCGTCCCGCTCGAGCTTGATGCCGATCGACAACAGGTTCGCGTGTCCGTTGCCCTTCTCGGCGGCGCCGCCGCTGTCCACCCCGCGCGCGACGATCGACGCCAGCGCGTTGCGGATCGTGTTCAGCGTCGAATCGCCGATCAGCGCGCCCTGCGAGCTTGCGCCTGGCGTGTAGCTCGACAGCGCGCCCATCGTCTTGACGACCGTGTTGTACAGACTCACGAAATTCGCGATCGTCGCGGCCTGCGACTTCGTGTCGGTGCCGATCGTCAGCGTCTGCGTATCGGTTGCGCCGACCGCGGCCGCCGACAGGTTCAGCGTGATGCCGGTCAGCACGCCCGACACGGCGTTGCTCGCGCTGGTCGATGCGATCCCGTTGAGCGTGAACTTCGCGTCCTGCGCGACGGCGCTCTGCCGCCAGGCGGCCGCGCCGTTCGCCGAATCGATCGTCGATGCGCCGCCGGACGGGGCGACCGTCGACGTGACGCCGAGATTCGACAGGCCGCCGTCGTTGGACACGTTGCCGACCGCGACGCTGATCGCGTTCGCCGCGCCCGTCTTCGACGACGCGAGCACGAGGTGCGCACCGTCCGTGCCGTTGATGACCGTCGCACTGATTCCCGGGTTGCCGGCCGCGCCGTTGATTGCCGCCGCGATGCCCGCCAGCGTGTTGTTGGCGCTGCCGATTTCGACCTTGAACGACTGGCTGCCGAGCGACAGCGTCAGCGTGCCGGTGCCGAGCGCCTTGCTGCCGTTGAAGCCGGCGGACGACAGCGCCTGCGCGGTCGCGATCTGCGTGACGCCGACGGTGTAGGTGCCGGCGACCGCGCCCGCGCCGGCCGTCGCGGTCAGGCCCTTGCCGCTCGCGACGGCGTTGAACGTCGACTGCAGTGCGCCATTCTTCAGCGGCGTCAGGCCTGCCTCCAGCGCGCCGAGTGCCGACGACAACGCGCCGAATGCAGAGATCCGCGTGTTGCCGGTCGTTTGCGAAGCGGCAAGCGCCGCGGCGCGCCCGGCCGTCTTCGCGTTCACGAGCGTCTTGACGAGCGAGCCGACGTCCATCGCCGGATTGCCGGTCGAGCCGTTGATGATCGATTGCGCCGCCTGTTGCATCAGGCTGTTCGCGTTCGCGCCGCTGTTGACGGGCGTGGTCGTTGGCATGGGTGAACTCCGGTTGAAAGACGATTCAGTGGCGAACGGCGGTCGAGCCGGCCCGCGGCGATCGGGGTGGTCGCGTGGCGATTCGCGTGCATCCCGCTTTCTCGTATGGCGCGGGGCGTGGATCGCGGAAGTGTCGGGAAAACGGACGAACGAATCGGTGCGCTATCGTATTCTTAAATCGGTATTGGTTAGTAATTTGTTGTAGTGATTCCTGGGGAAAGCGTGGTTGGGTGATGGAAATGTGTGATGTTTCCTATTCGTGCATGATATTTGTTGTATTTGTTAAAGGATTTTCGGTAGAGAGAAAAGTGCGGAAGCGTAAAGATTCGATGACATGCCTTTCGTTGATTTCTCTAAATGGCAGGCGGATGGGCAGCGTGAAGACGGACGCGTTTCGATCGAAAAGTCCATTTCGACGCCATGTTCATGACTCGAAAAATGATACTGAGTGGCGCGGATAAAGAGGGTGAGTAACCAGAAAGATTGTATCGGGGCGTTACGTGCTGATGGGTGCTGGTGAGTAAATGGCGCAATGTGCCAATTCGATGATGCGTTTTGATTCGATTCAAAAATATCAACTGATTCCCGTAACGTAAAGAAACGAACACCTTTCGCGTTGCCGAAACAGGGAGGCCGGTGGCTTGCATGGCCGCCCAGGCGTCGGATAACGGATCGGCGTTCCTTGATTGTCAACTAATTTGAGACGGCGAATCATATTTAGACGGATTGATGATTTGTGGCAGGACAGTAGACTGCACCCGTGCTTCGCCAGAACCGATCCGGAGCTCGCCGCCACTCGCGGCGTGACCGGACGGATGCTTCGGCGGCAGGCCACGTGGCTTGCCGTCCGATTGCGCGAAGAGTGGTCCGTGCCGGCATGGCGTGCCGATTGGGCGCGCCGCGGCACCGGATGCATCAAACCGTCAATTCAAGGGTGATTGCTATGCGTTACGTTTCGCTGGAGTCGAAGAAGGACGAGCTGCTGCTGGCGGCTCGCGTACTGATGATGATTCTGTTCGTGCTGTTCGGCTGGCAGAAGCTGAACGGTTTCTCGGGCACGGTCGCGTATATGGCGTCGACGGGGAACCCGGCGCCCGAGCTGGCGGCCGCGATCGCGGTGGCGGTCGAACTGGTGGGCGGCGTGCTGATCGCGATCGGCTTCTATACGCGTCCGCTCGCACTGGTGTTCGCCGCCTATACGCTCGCGACCGCGCTGATCGGCCATCGCTACTGGGCGCTGCAGGGGATGGAGCAGTACATGGCGATGATCAACTTCTACAAGAACGTGAGCATCATCGGCGGGCTGTTGTTGCTCGCGTTGATCGGGCCGGGGCGGTATTCCGTTGACCGGAAGTAACGCGGGACGGCGTTTCCGTTCGGTATCGGGAGCCCGGTGCGCGCACGCGTGCCGGGTTTTGTTTTTTGCGGGTGCCGGTGCGTGTGCCGAAGCACGGTGCGCGACGCACCCGTTCGCGGCCGGAATCCGCGTCGCGGATCACGCACTGCGCGAAGCCGTCGGTCGGCGCGAAATGGACGACGAACGGGGCGAAGAACGGAGGTCGATCCGGTTCCCGACCGGATGCGAGCCGTTCATGTCATCCAATAGGGCCGATAATCCATACGTTTCCGTGATTCATCGCCACCATGTCAAACCAATCCCCGGTACGCAAAACCATCCTCCTCATCGGCGCCTCCGGCCTGCTGGGCCGCGCGGTCGCCGCGTCTTTGTTCCGCGAACCGTCGCTGACGCTGCTCGCCACCATCCGGAACCCGCAAACCGCCGGCGCGAAGCTGCTCGCATTGCCATCCGCAAACATCGCCGAACTCGATGTTCTCGACCAGCCGTCGCTCGAGCGCGTTTTTGAAATCCACCGGCCCGCAGTGGTGATTCTCTGCGCCGCCGAACGCCGCCCCGACGTCTGCGAACGCGACCCGGCCGCGGCCCGCGCAATCAACGTCACCGCACCGGCCCGCATCGGTGCGCTCGCCGCGCGATATGGCGCATGGACGCTCGGCATCTCGACCGACTACGTCTTCGACGGCCGGGCCGCCCCCTACCGCGAAGACGCCATCCCGAATCCGCTGAACATCTACGGCCGCACCAAGCTGGAGGGGGAGGCCGCGCTCCTCGCCGCGTCGCCACTGTCGTGCGTGCTGCGCCTGCCGTTGCTCTTCGGCCCGATCGCCGACTGGAGCGAATCGGCCGTCACGAGCCTCGTGCCGGCCGTCGTCGCGTCGGCGCGACCGGGCGCCGATGCGGTCGGCATGGACGCCTGGGCGATTCGTTACCCGACCTATACGCCCGACGTCGCGCAGGTCATCCGCGACCTGACGCTGCGTCATCTCGCGGGTGAAACCGTCACGGGCATTCGACACTGGTCGAGCGAGGAGCCGATGACGAAGTACGAGATCGCGCAGCGCATCGCCGGCGCGCTCGGCATCGCCGCGTCGCTCGTGCCGATCGATCAGCCGACCGACGCGACGCCGCGCCCGTACGACTGCCATCTGGACGCCGCGCGCGTGCGCGCGCTCGGGATCGATTACGCGACGCCGTTCGATACTGCGCTGCGAACCGTGCTGCGCGATGCGCCGCAGTCGCCGTAGGATCGACACCCTGCGCGGCTCGCGGCGCCTCGCCGAGATCGACGTGCCCGTTCGCCGAGGATCGTACAGCCGCTTGCCGCCCGCTCGGGAGCCAGGCCATGCTCGACAGCGCCGCGCGCTTCGTGCTGCAGGCGGGCGCCGTCGCGCGCGGCGATGTCGCGGCGTTCGTGACGCAAGCCGCGCCGGCGCGGCGGAAGTCCATCGAGATCACGGAGCCGGTCGTCGCGCGCTCGATGCATTTTCGATTCTCGCAGCCGTTCACGAGGCTCGAAGTGATTGCGAAGGCGGCACCGAAATCGCCCGCCACGGCGACGACGCGATCGTCACGCCTCACGACGACTGCACGATCGTGCAGTTGTCGATGCGCCACCTCGACGAGAACGTCGCGATGAGGCGGCTTGGGGGGATGCAGCCATCCGTCCCGGACGAACCGGCGGACATCGACGCGTGCGTGAAACGCAAACGACATGACCCACCTGGCGATCGAATTCCGAATTTGTCTAGTCATCCTTGAAATTTGGCCTGCCGAATTGCACCAAACATGTGCTGAAATTCCCTGCAACGATGCACGTCAGAACCCTTTAATTAGGGGATTTCCCGCGTTTTCCGTGTTTTTATTGATCGCTGCTTGTCTCGCTGTTTTTCTTCTTGCATGCTTGTATAGACAAATTCCTGAGGCGGCTTGCTGGCACCGAAGGGATGGCGAACTTCAACGCAAGGAGAAACCTCGTGAACGGCAAGCGCATCAAATGGGCAATCAGGACGATCGGCGTCATCGCGGCTGCGGCGGCAACGCTTGCCGCACCGGTGCAGGCAAAGGAATGGAAGACGGTGACGGTCGCGCTAGAAGGCGGCTACGCGCCGTGGAACCTCACGCTGCCGGGCGGCAAGCTGGGCGGTTTCGAACCGGAACTGCTCGCCAACGTGTGCGAGCGCATCAAGGTGCAGTGCAACATGGTCGCGCAGGACTGGGACGGGATGATTCCCGGCTTGCAGGCCGGCAAGTTCGATATCCTGATGGATGCGATTTCCATCACGCCGGAGCGCGAAAAGATTCTGCTCTTCTCGCGACCGTATGCGGCGACGCCGGCGACGTTCGCCGTCACCGATACGAAGATCCTGCCGAAGGCGGCGCCCGGCGCGCCGATCGTCAAGCTGACGGGTGACGCCAACGCGGACAAGCCCACCGTCGACACGCTGCGCAAGCAATTGAAGGGCAAGACGATCGGTATCCAGTCGGGCACCGTCTATACGAAATTCATCAACGACAGCTTCAAGGACATCGCGTCGATTCGCGTGTACAAGACGTCGCCGGAACGCGATCTCGATCTGGTCGCCGGGCGCATCGATGCGTCGTTCGACGACGTCACGTACTACGCGGCGAACAACGCGAAGAAGGACAACGCATCGATCGTGCTCGCGGGGCCAAAGCTCGGCGGCCCGATCTGGGGGCCGGGCGAGGGGCTCGCGTTCCGCAAGCAGGATGCCGACCTGAAGACCAAATTCGATACGGCGATCGCCGCGGCGCTTGCGGACGGCACGGTGAAGAAGCTCGCCGACAAGTGGTTCAAGACCGACGTCACGCCGTAAGCGCGCGTTCGGCCGCCGCCGCGTAAGTTCGTCGAACGACGCGCGGCGGCACGCATCCAGCGGTTTCACTCAACGCATGCCGGGAGGCACGCATGGCGATTCTTGAAATGCTCGGCTTCGGTACTGAAGGCTGGGGTGGCGTGCTGCTGCTCGCCGCGCTGATGACGGTCGCGCTGACGCTTGCCGCGCTCGCGGTCGGCGCGGTGATCGGTGCCGCGATCGCGGCCGCGAAGCTGTCGCGCTATCGCACCGCCCGCCTGCTCGGCGATCTGTATACGACGGTATTTCGCGGCGTGCCCGAACTGCTCGTCATCTATCTGTTCTACTTCGGCGGCTCGACGCTCGTGACGACCGTCGGCCAATGGTTCGGCGCGGAAGGGTTCATCGGCGTGCCGCCGTTCGTGATCGGCGCGCTTGCGGTCGGGATGATCTCGGGCGCCTATCAGGCCGAGGTCTATCGCGCGGCGGTGCTCGCCGTATCGAAAGGCGAGCTCGAAGCGGCACGCTCGATCGGCATGCCGCGCGCGATGGTGTTGCGGCGCATCCTGGTTCCGCAGGTGCTGCGCTTCGCGCTGCCCGGTATCGGCAACGTGTGGCAACTGAGCCTGAAGGACTCCGCATTGATCTCGGTCACCGGTCTTGCCGAGTTGCTCCGCACGAGCCAGATCGCCGCCAGTTCGACTCACCAGTACTTCGTATTCTTCGTCGCGGGCGGTGCGTTGTATCTGCTGATGACGGGCTTGTCGAACCGCGTGTTCAACCGGGCGGAAGCGATCGTCGGCCGGTCGTTCCGCCGCAATTTCGCGCGCAACTGACGGAGAACGGGCATGTCCATCGATTTCGATTTTCTCGTCGATACGCTGCGCCAGCTGCTCGCGGCCGTGCCGACCACGCTCGGCCTGTTCTTCGCCTCGCTCGTGCTCGGCGGCCTGCTGTCGCTCGTGATCGTCACGATGCGCGTGTCGCCGCACTGGCTGCCGAACCGCTTCGCGCGCGCCTACATCCTCGTGTTTCGCGGCTCGCCGCTGCTGATCCAGATGTTCCTCGTGTATTACGGGCTCGGCCAGTTCGGCGTGATCCGCGAGAGCTTCATGTGGCCGGTGCTGCGCGAGCCGTACGTATGCGCGGTGCTGTCGCTTGCGCTGTGCACCGCCGGCTACACGGCCGAAATCCTGCGCGGCGGGTTGATGGCCGTACCAGTCGGGCAGATCGAGGCCGGGTATTCCATCGGCCTGTCGGGCTTCTCGCTGCTGCGGCGCGTGATTGGCCCGATCGCGCTGCGCCAGTGCCTGCCGGCGTACTCGACCGAGGCCGTGCTGCTCGTCAAGTCGACCGCGCTCGCGAGCCTCGTCACGGTGTGGGAGGTGACGGGCGTGGCGCAGCAGATCATTCAGCAAACCTATCGGACGACCGAGGTGTTCGTCTGCGCGGCCATCATCTATCTGTGCCTGAACTTCATCGTCGTGCGCCTGCTCGGCGCGCTCGAATGGCGACTCTCCGCGCACCTGCGTGCGCCGAAGCCGTCCGGTGCGCCCGCCGCGGCGACGCCCAATCCCCGGCGCGCCGCATCCTGAGCGTCCCCGTCCTTTCAGAGAGAATCCGATGAACACCCCTGCTCCCGTTGCGCTGTCGGTCAGAAACATCCACAAGTCGTTCGGCGATCATCATGTGTTGAAGGGCATTTCGCTCGACGCGCACGAGGGTGACGTCATCTCGATCCTCGGCGCGAGCGGCTCGGGCAAGAGCACGTTCCTGCGCTGCCTGAACCTGCTCGAGACGCCCGACGACGGCTCCGTCGCGCTCGCGGGCGAAGCGCTGGCGATGAAGCGCGCGCGCGACGGCAAGCTGCATCCGAGCGACCGGCGCCAGGTCGACCGGATCCGCTCGCAGCTCGGGATGGTGTTTCAGAACTTCAACCTGTGGTCCCACATGACGGTGCTCGACAACCTCGTCGAGGGGCCGCTGCGCGTGCAGAAGCGCAGTCGCGCGGAGGCGGTGGAGGAAGCCGAGGCGCTGCTCGCACGCGTCGGTCTCGCGGACAAGCGCGGCCACTATCCCGCGCACCTGTCGGGCGGCCAGCAGCAACGGGTCGCCATTGCCCGCGCGCTGGCGATGCATCCGAAGGTGATGCTGTTCGACGAACCGACGTCGGCGCTCGACCCCGAGCTGGTCGGCGAGGTGCTGCGCGTGATGCGCTCGCTGGCGGAGGAGGGGCGCACGATGCTGGTCGTCACGCATGAAATGGGTTTTGCGCGCCACGTGTCGAACCGCGTGATGTTCCTGCATCAGGGCGAGGTCGATACGGACGGGACGCCCGACGAAGTGTTCGGCGGGCAGACCTCCGAGCGCTTCCGGCAATTCGTGTCGAGCCACCACGACCGCACCGCGAACTGAGGCTGCCATGACCGTATTCCGTGCGGCGCAGCCGCTCGACTGGCGACAGGTTGCGGCCGTGGCGGCCGGCGAGCCGCTGGCGTTGGCCGACGATGCGCGCGCGCGCGTCGCCGCCGCTCGCGAACTCGTCGACGAGATCGTCGCGCGCGGGATTCGCGCATACGGCGTCAATACCGGCGTCGGCGCGCTATGCGACGTGATCGTGTCGCCGGCACAGCAGAGCATGCTGTCGCACAACATCCTGATGAGCCACGCGGTGGGCGTCGGCATGCCGCTCGGCGCAGCCGAAACGCGCGCGATCATCGCGGCCGCGATCAACAACTATGCGCACGGGCATTCGGGCGTCCGCGCCGACGTCGTCGAACAGCTCGTCGCGCTGCTCGAGCACGATTGCCTCCCCGAAGTGCCGGCGCACGGCTCGGTCGGGTATCTGACCCACATGGCGCACGTGGCACTCGTGTGCGTCGGGCACGGCCATGCGCGCCATCGCGGCGAACGCGTGCGCGGCGACGAGGCGCTGCGGCGCATCGGCCGCGAACCGCTGGTCCTCGGCGCGAAGGAAGGGTTGAGCCTGGTCAACGGGACGCCGTGCGTCACGGGGCTGGCGGCGTTGGCGCTGGCCCGCGCCGAGCGGTTGCTCGACTGGGCCGACTGGATCGCGGCGATGAGCTTCGAGAACCTGGGCGGGCAACTCGCCGCATTCGATCCCGCTTCGCTCGCGTTGCGGATTTCGCCCGGTATCGGGCAGGTCGGCGCGCGTTTGCGTGCGCTGCTGGCGGACAGCGGCATGCTTGCCGCGGCGAGCGGCCGGCATACGCAGGATCCGCTCAGCCTGCGCACGATTCCGCACGTGCACGGCGCGGCGCGCGACGTGTTCGACGTCACGGCAGAGGTGGTCGATCGCGAACTCGCGTCCGTCACCGACAATCCGATCGTTGCCGGCACGCGAGAGGCGCCGGCCGTGCATTCGCAGGCGCATGCGGTGGGCGCGGGCATCGCGCTCGCGATGGACAGCCTCGCGGCGGCGATGGCCCAGGTCGCGGCGATCGCCGAGCGGCGTCTCGACCGGCTCGTGAATCCGCTCGTCAGCGGGCTGCCGGCGTTCCTTGCCGCGCCGGGAGGCAGTTGTTCGGGTTTCATGATCGCGCAGTACACGGCGGTCGCGCTGGTCGCGCAGAATCAGCGGCTTGCCGCGCCGGCGAGCCTCGACGGCGGCATCACGTCGGGGCTGCAGGAAGATCACCTGTGCCATGCGACGCCGGCCGCGCTGAAGGCGCTCGACATCATCGAGAATACGACGCGCGTGCTCGCGATCGAGCTGCTGGCCGCCGCGCAGGCGTACGACCTGCAGCCGGACGAAACGGGGCGGGCCGCACCGACCGACGCGCTGTGGCGGCACGTGCGCGCACGCGTGCCGGCGTATCACGACGACCGGCCGCTCGCGGACGATATCGCGATCGCGGCCGGCATCGTCGCCGGTGTGCCGCCGCCGTTGCAGTGACGACGGTCGAGGACGGGCCGATCACCCAACATTCATTCGGTCGAGGGCGCATGAGCGAAACGGAACGCAAACTTTCCGCACGGCAGGCGTTGACGTCGGCCGACACCGTACCGGCGCGGGCGTTGCCGGCCTATCAGCAGATCAAGCGCTACGTCGTCGAGCGGATCGCGAAGGGCGACTGGAAGCCCGGCGCCGCGATCCCGACCGAGGCCGAGCTGGTCAAGGAATTCGGCGTGGCCCGGATGACGGTGTCGCGCGCGCTGCGCGAACTGACGGCCGAGCGCGTGCTGACGCGCATCCAGGGGGCCGGCACGTTCGTCGAGCGCCGGCATTACGAATCGACGGTGCTGGAGATTCGCAACATCGCGGACGAGATCGCCGAGCGGGGCCATCGGCACAGTGCGCGCGTCCTGCTGATCGAGCGCAGCGTCGATCCGGACGCGATCGATGCGCTCGGCCTGCGCGCCGGGCCCGTGTTTCATTCTCGTATCGTGCATTACGAGGAGGGCGAACCGATCCAGTTCGAGGATCGCTACGTCAATCCGGCGTTGTTTCCCGCGTATCTGGAGCAGGACTTCACGATCGAGACGCCGAATCATTACATGGTGCGCCTGGCACCGATCCAGCGTGCGGAGTTCCGGATCTACGCGGAGAAGCCCAATGCGCAGGTGCGTCGGCATCTCGTGATGGAAATCGGTGAACCGTGCTTGTTGCTGCGACGCCGTACGTGGGTCGGCGAGCAGGTCGCCACGTCGGTCAGGCTGTGGCATCCGGCGTCGCGGTTTCATCTGGCGGGCACGATGTAGGGAAACAGGGCGGGCTTGGGCGGAGCGGACCGTATGCCGCTTCAGCGGGCGATGGCCGATGCAGTCGCATGGGTCGTGATGGAGCCCTGCCGTATCTGCATCGAAAGGCGATACACTGCGCGGGTTGCCGGCGCGCATAAGCGCGACGCCGCCGCGCATCGCGCATCGTCCGGCTCGATTTGACATCTGGCGGCGCCGGCCGTTAAAGTCGCCGACGCGGGGCGGTGGGTCAAGCACACGCCCGGAACAGGCAGCCGATGTTCCAGGACTACGGGGCTACCCCGTGGATCAGATCGATACTCCGATGCGTCGCAAGGGGATCCGTTGCGCGTCGCGCAACGCGGCCCCTCGCAGTACCGGCCACGTTGACTCATCGTCCCGCCCATCTCCATCCATGCATTCATTCCTGCGCGACACCACCCGCACGATTGCCGAGGCGATGCTCGCCGGTCCGCCCGAACGCGACGGCGTCGTCGCCCGGCTGGCCGCCGTGCTCGGCGAAGCGCCGTCGTGGGCGCACGAATGCGCGAACCTCGCGCTCGTCCGCTTCGGCACGCACTGGGCCGATACCGACACCGACGTGCTCGCGGCGGTCCTGGCCGAGGCGCCCGCGTTCGTGCGCGCATGGTATGGCGACCGTCGGCCGGTGATGATCCGCATCGTGCGGCGGCCGCTGGTGCAGCGACCGTTGCCGGCACCGCTCGCCGGCTGCGACGTGCCGCAATGGCCCACGCCCGGCGATCTCGCCGGCTGGCTCGGGGTGAGCACGCCGGAACTCGACTGGCTGTCCGATCATTGGCGCGTCGACGCGCGCGGCAGCGCCTCGCCGCTGCATCACTACACGTACGTCGCGGTCGACAAGCGCAGCGGCGGATGCCGCCTCGTCGAAATCCCGAAGGGGCGGCTGCGCGAAGCGCAACGCCGCATCTTGCACGGGCTGCTCGATCGCATTGCGCCGCACGGCGCGGTACACGGTTTTCGCAAGGGGCACGGGATCGTGTCGTTCGCGGCGCCGCATGCGGATCGCGATGTCGTCGTGCGCTTCGATCTCGCGGATTTCTTCGTGTCGGTGCGCGCCGCGCGCGTCCATGCGCTGTTCGCGACGCTCGGGTATCCGGCCGAAGTCGCGCGTACGCTCACCGGGCTGTGCACCAATCGCGTGCCGTCGGCGCGGCTGCTCGCGCCGGACTTGCGCGACCGGTTCGACTGGATCGGCCGCCAGCGCTATCGCGAACGGCATCTGCCGCAGGGTGCGCCGACGTCGCCGGCGCTCGCGAACCTGTGCGCATTCCGGTTCGACATGCGGCTTGCCGCGCTCGCGCGTTCGCTCGATGCGACCTACACGCGCTATGCGGACGACCTCGCGTTTTCCGGCGGCGGCGCGCTCGCGCGCGACATCGGGCGGTTGCAAGTCCGGGTCGCCGCGATCGCACTCGAGGAAGGCTTCGCGCTGCAATTGCGCAAGACCCGTGTGATGCGGCGCGGCACGCGGCAGCAACTGGCCGGCGTGGTCGTCAATCGTCATCCGAACCTGCCGCGCGACACGTTCGATCGCCTGAAGGCCATCCTGACCAACTGCATCCGGCGCGGCCCGGCGTCGCAGAATCGCGACGCGCATGCGGATTTTCGTGCGCATCTGGCCGGGCGCGTCGCGCATGCGACGGCGCTGAATGCGGCGCGCGGCGCGAAGTTGCGCGCGCTGTTCGACCGGATCGCATGGGAGGCCGGCGGCGCGGACCGCTGAACCGTCGGGCCCGCGTCGATTCCGGTCGGCAACTTCTGCATCGCGACGCCGCGCACTGCTATCATTCGCGCCATGCCGCGCCCGTGCCATGGAGCGGCGAATCATTTGCCGCCACCGCTCGCCCGTGCATGCGAGCGCGGCGTGCCGCCCGCTGCCGGCCTGGTCCTGTCTGTCGGTGACGCACGACGTCGTTTCGTGCGCATCGCGCAAATCATGCCGGCTCAGGTGGACGATTCACCTATTTGACAGCCCCGATCGGTGAAACTTCGTGGTAGGTTCGGCCTTCGGAGCTTTTTGCAAAAACATGCCCAAAGAGGATGAATACATGACCCAGGCCCTGCAGGAACTCGAAGCACAACTTCGGGACCTGAACATCAAGCTGTCAGAGGCAAAGCAGAAGGAGAAGCAAGCTGCGCTCGCGGCTTTCAAGGAACAGGTCGAGCTGTTGGGAATTTCGCAGCAGGAAGTGCTGAGCGCGCTCGGCTACATCGTTCAGCGCAAGCGCAAGGCGCCTGCCAAGTACTACGATCCGTCTACCGGCCGCTCATGGTCGGGGCGCGGCCCACGGCCGAAATGGCTCGATGGCAAGGATCTCGAAGCGCTCGCCGTCGACCGCGGGGCCAAGACCTGGTGGCCGGGGGACGATCAGGGCTGAAGCCCGCCACGCCGCAAGGCCATTCGGCGCCGTCCGGTTCGCGCACGCGGGCCGGACGGCAATCCCCCGCCGGCCGGCCGTCTTTCATCCGGTGTCCGGCCTGATCGCGACATCGCCGGCCTCGCCGCCGCACCGGATCCACGTTTTTCCTTTCCCTTTTCTCTTTTTCCACGCGTTTTCCGCCGTTTTCCCGCCAGCCGTCCGGCCAGCGCGGGCAGGACGCGTCGCCTCCGTCGTTCGCGGGCACAGGCCTTAGAATGTCGCCGGACATTCGTGGCAGGACACCATGGCAGCAAACATGAAATCTTCGGCGCTCGGCGGCCCGTCGGCCCCGCGCGTGGAGCCGGTCGGCGCGTACGCGTGGAAAGCGCTGGCCGGGTCGGCGATCGGCTATGCAATGGACGGCTTCGACCTGCTGATCCTCGGCTTCATGCTGCCGGCGATCGCGGCGGCGCTGCACCTGACGCCCGGGCAGGCCGGCGCGCTGGTCACGTGGACGCTGATCGGCGCGGTCGCGGGCGGCATCGTGTTCGGCGCGCTGAGCGACCGCTACGGGCGCGTGCGCGTGCTGACCTGGACGATCCTGCTGTTCGCGATCTTCACCGGCCTGTGCGCATTCGCGCAAGGCTTCGAGGATCTGCTCGTCTATCGCACCATCGCGGGCATCGGCCTCGGCGGCGAGTTCGGGATCGGCATGGCGCTCGCGGCCGAAGCGTGGCCGGCCGGCAAGCGCGCCCGCGTGTCGTGCTACGTCGCGCTCGGCTGGCAGGCCGGCGTGCTGCTGGCCGCGCTGCTGACGCCGTTTCTGCTACTCCACATCGGCTGGCGCGGCATGTTCGCGGTCGGCGTGCTGCCCGCGCTGCTCGCCTGGGTGATGCGCAACAAGCTGCACGAGCCGGAAGCGTTCGTGCAGCGCGCGACGCAGCCGAAGCCCAACGCGTTCCGCATGCTCGTCGCCGACGGCCGCACCGCGCGCACGAGCCTCGGCATCGTGATCCTGTGTTCGGTCCAGAATTTCGGCTACTACGGAATCGTGATCTGGCTGCCGACCTTCCTGTCGAAGCAGATGGGTTTTTCGCTGACGAAATCGGGGCTGTGGACGGCGGCGACCGTCGTCGGGATGATGATCGGCGTCTGGGTGTTCGGCCAACTGGCCGACCGCATCGGCCGCAAGCCGACGTTCCTGCTGTATCAGCTCGGCTCGGTCGTGACGGTCGTCGCGTATGCGCGGCTGTCGGACCCGACGGCGATGCTGTGGGCCGGCGCGCTGATGGGCATGTTCGTCAACGGGATGGTGGGCGGCTACGGGACACTGATGTCGGAAGGCTATCCGACGGCCGCACGCGCGACCGCGCAGAACGTGCTGTGGAACATCGGCCGCGCGGTCGGCGGCTTCGGTCCGGTCGCGGTCGGCACGCTCGCCGCGCACTACTCGTTCCAGACGGCCATCGCGCTGCTCGCCGGCCTCTACGTGCTCGACATGGTCGCGACGCTGTTCCTGATCCCCGAGCTCAAGGGCGTCGAGCTCGAATGAGCGCGGTGCGAGCACGCGCCGCCACGATTTCACCGGAAACCACGATGCAACGGAACAACAGGACGATCGGCGTGATGGGTTCGGGCAAGGAGCCGTGGCTCGCGTTTTCGGAGCCGCTCGGCGCGTGGCTCGCGCAGGCCGGGTTCAACCTGCTGACGGGCGGCGGGCAGGGCGTGATGCTGGCGGTCGCGCGCGCGTTCGCAGGCGTGCCTGGCCGGGCCGGCCGATCGATCGGCATCCTGCCGACGCAGGCCGATCCGGTCGCGGGCTTCGTGCCGCTCGACGGCTATCCGCATCCGTTCGTCGACATTCCGGTCCTCACGCCGCTGCCGCGCCGTGAGCCGGGCGCGGCGCCAAACACGATCAACCGCAACTACGTGAACGTGCTGAGTAGCGACCTGATCGTCGCGCTGCCCGGCGGGCACGGTACGGCCGAGGAGATTGCGCTCGCGCAGCGCTGGCGCAAGCCGCTCGTCTGCTTCGGGCCGGACGGTGCGTTTCGCTCGCTTGCCGCGGACGCGGTGTGCACGTCGTCGCTCGACGACGTGATCCGGTTCGTCGGCGATACGTTTGCGGCGGAGCAGGCGCAAGCAGGCCGGTAGTTCACGGGATCGCCGCGATTGCTTTCGTCGGGACGCGCGTGTGCGGTGACCGGCCTGCCGGGCGGCCCCGTCGGATAAATCGCTGCGCGGATGTTTCCGGTTTTTTTCCTGCAATTCGCGGGCCGAACCTGTCACGCGGTGCGGGAACGACGGCGACAGGCGACGCGACGGCTGGCCGCCGATCTCAACGGCCGGACGGCCCGGGCCGGCTGAAGCGCTGCTCGATCACCTCGGTCCCCCACTGCGTACCCGGGCACTCGCTCGTCAGCGCAAAACCGAACGACTCGTACAGATGGCGCGCGGCATCGAGCCCCTTGAAAGTGCACAGATAGGTCTCGCGAAACCGGTGATCGTCGACGAAGCGCATCGCCAGCGTCATCAACTGGCGTCCAACGCCCGAGCCGCGCAACGCGTCGTTGACGATGAACCAGCGCAGGTGCGCGACGCCCGTCGCCGGGTCCCCGTCGATCGCGAGCGACGCGAGCGTGCGGCCGTCTTCCTGGCACAGCCACAGCGCCTTGCCGTCGGCCGGCAGCGCGCCCGCGAACGCGGCCAGCTCGGTCGCCACGCGTTGTTCGAAGAAGGCGCCGAAACCCCAGTGTTCCGCGTAGAAGCGTGCATGCAGGCTGGCGATGTCGCCGATGCAGCCCGGCTGGTAGCCCTCGCGAATCGACGGCGCGTCGGCGGGCGCGACGGGCGCCCTGACCGCGTTGTCCTGGGCGAGTGCATCGGCATACAGCGCGAGCGAACGCAGCAGCGCCTGCTGGTCGGCCGGCATCATGCGGCGCAGCGCATTCGACACCTGGTCGGTCGCGAACGTGTCGATTCGTTTACGAAGCTTTTTGCCTTCGGCGGTGAGGTACAGCTCGATCGCGCGCGCATCCTCGCTCGACACGCGCCGCTCCACGATCCCGGCCGCTTCGAGTCGCGCGAGTTGCCGGCTCGTGTTCGATTTGTCGAGCCGCAGGATGGCGCCGAGATCCTTCGCGTTGATGCCGGGTGCCATCCCGATCTCGAGGATCGCGTGCACGGCCGACGGCGCCCAGTCGCTGTCGGCCAGCGTCGCCCGCATGAAGCCGAGCTCGCGCACCAGTTTGCGCGAGAAGTCGCGCAGCTCGAGGATGGTCGCGTCGCGCGGCTTGGCCGGCGCGTCGATGAGGTCCATGAACGGCTCCTGAAAGTTGCGTATCGCAATCAATAATAGTTGCGGGTCGCAACCTTGGCAAGGCGGATTTTGAGAGGGCGCCGTTTTTTTCGGGGTGGGGCTTCCGTGCGGTCGACGGTCGCGCGGGTGAGATGCGGGCGACGAACCGGGACGGGGGCGACTGGTATCGAAGCGGATGGCCGGGCGTGGAGAAGCGGCCGCATACTGGGCGGAGCGGGCCACCCGCAAGCAGGGCGTCGACCGATCGTCGATCGACGACTGCGGACCACGGAGATCACCATGAACAAGCTGTTACCGATGACGATCGCGTTGCTTGCCGGGGGCGGTATCGGGCCGGCGCCGCTCAACGCGGCCGACACCATGGATGCGCCGCCGTGCAGCGCCGCGCATTCGGCGGCTCGGGGTGAAGGGGGCGCCGCGATGCCGGGCGCGTCGGTTCGCAGCTTCTCGACCGCCGGCTGTTCGGGCGCGGTGTTGCAGGGCGACCGGGCCACTGCGACCGTCGACGGCGACAAGATCGAGTTGCGCGACGGCGTCGTCTATGTGAACGGCCGGTCCTACGGCGCGCTCGCGCCTGGGCAGACGGTCGAATACGAGGCCGCGCGCGAGCGGCGCACGTTGAAGGTCGACGGAAAGATCCGTGCGCCGCTGCGCTGACGTTTGCCGGTTCGGCACGCCGGCATGGGGTTTCCCGATCGGCGTGCGTCGGGCCGTACGACAGCCGATCGCTCGTGTCGATTCAATTCAATTCCCGATTCGTTTCGGGCTACCGATTTTTCGACGCACGATCCGAACGAACACGATCGTCGTTTTCTGCAACGGGCGGCATCGATTCGGTTCGTTTCCCGAGACCGGTGCGACGAAGCGCCGGCCCGGGCGCGACTCAGGGCGTGGCGACCGCGGCCGCCGCATCGGCCGGACTGCCCGGCGGCTGGCCGGTTTGCCGGCGCGACCGGCCAGAGCTCAGGTATGCGGCGATCGAATCCTGCGTGATCTCGCCGAGCCATGCCCCGTCGGCGTCGAGCACCGGCATCCACGACACACTGTACTGGTACATCTTCGACAGCACGATGCGCAGGTTGTCGTCCGCCGCGACGCCGGCCGGGAACGGCGTCACGCGTTCGCCGCACACGCCGCCGTCGGTGCGTGCCGCGCGGCGCGTCACGTAGCCGAGCGCCCGGCCCGCGTCGTCGAGCACGGTCAGGTAGCGGCAGTCGGTTTCGTCCATCACCGCCAGCGCGTGGGCGAGCGGTGTATCGACGCGCGCCGTTTCGGGCTGCGTCGCGGCGTCGCCAGCCTTCACGAGCAGCAGGCGCTTGAGCGTGCTGTCCTGACCGACGAACTGCGCGACGAACTCGTCGCGCGGGCGGGCGAGCAGCGTGTCGGGGTGATCGTACTGAACGAGCTGGCCGCGCCGGAACACGGCGATGCGATCGCCCAGCTTGATCGCTTCGTCGATGTCGTGGCTCACCATGATCACGGTCTTGTTCAGTTGCCGCTGCATCTGGAAGAACTCGTTCTGGATCGATTCGCGATTGATCGGATCGACCGCGCCGAACGGCTCGTCCATCAGCAGCACGGGCGGATCGGCGGCCAGCGCGCGAATCACGCCGATGCGCTGCTGCTGCCCGCCCGACAACTCGCGCGGATAGCGTTTCAGGTACAGCTTCGGATCGAGCGCGACCATCGACATCAGGTCGCGCGCGCGTTCGGCGCAGCGCTTCTTGTCCCAGCCGAGCAGGCGCGGCACGACGGTGATGTTCTCCTCGATCGTCATGTTCGGGAACAGCCCGATCTGCTGGATCACGTAGCCGATGTGGCGCCGCAGGTCGACTTCGTCCAGTTGCGCCGTATCCTCGCCGTTGATGAGCACGCGGCCCGACGTCGCGGGGATCAACCGGTTGATCATCTTGAGCGTGGTGGTCTTGCCGCAGCCCGACGGGCCGAGGAACACGCAGATTTCCCCTTCGGGCACCGACAGGCTCACGGAGTCGACCGCGCGCACGGCCTGGCCGTCCTTGCGTGTGAAGGTCTTGGTCAGTTTGTCGAGTTCGATCATGTCTTCTGCACTCCCTTCGGTGTCAATGCACGTTGCAGCATCTGCAGCAGCCGGTCGGCGACGATCGCGAGCAGGCTCACGAGCACCGCGCCCACCAGTAGTTTCATCATGCTGCTCTGCCCGATCGCACGCAGGATCAGCGTGCCGAGGCCGCCCGCGCCGATCACGGCGGCGATCGTCATCACGCCGATGTTCATCACGACGGCGGTGCGCACGCCCGCGAGAATCACGGGCACCGCCAGCGGCAAGTCGACGAGACGCAGGCGCTGCCACGACGTCATGCCGATGCCGGTGCCGGCTTCCTTGATCCCCGCATCCACGTTGTGCAATGCGAGGTAGGTGTTGCGCATGATCGGCAGCAGCGAGTAGAGGAACACGGCGGTGATCGCGGGCGCGGCGCCGATGCCCTGGCCGAAGCGCGAGAAGAACGGGATCATCAGGCCGAACAGCGCGATGGACGGCAGCGTGAGCACGAGCGTGGCGAGGCCGAGCAGCGGCCCGGCCAGCCAGTCGTGACGATTGATCAGGATACCGAGCGGTACGCCGGCGACGATCGCGCAACCCACGGCGATCGCGACGAGCCATACGTGCTGCAGCGTGAGCTGCAGCAGCTCGGGCCAGCTCGAAGCGAGATAGTCGAATACGCTCATCGGTCCTCCTTCAAGGTAGCGGGTGGGCGCGCAGGAACGCATCGGCGACGTCGCGCGGCGATCGGCCGTCGAGGTCGACCGCCTTGGCCATCGCCCGCATCGCGTCGTTGTCGAGCACGGCCGACAGTGCGTTGAGTTGCGTCGCGAGCTTCGGATTGCGCTCCAGCGTGGCCTTGCGGACCACGGGCGTCGCGTTGTACGGCGGGAAGAAGTGCCTGTCGTCCTCGAGCGGCACGATGCCGAAGCCCTTCACGCGTCCGTCGGTCGTGTAGACGAGCCCGATCTGCAACTGGTCGTTGTGCAGGGCCGTATAGACGAGCCCCGGATCCATCTGTTTCAGTTGGGCGCGGCTGAACTGCATGCCGTAGGCGGCGAGCAGCGGCTTCAGGCCGTCGGGGCGGTTCGCGAATTCCGCGTCCATGCCGAATACGTAATGCTTCGCGGCCGGATCGGTCTTCAGGTGCGCGGCGAGCTGCGACACCGTCCGGATGCCGGTAGCCTGCGCGAGCCGGCTCGGCAGGCCGATCGCGTAGGTGTCGTTGAGCGGCGAAGCATCGAGCCACACGAGCCCGCGCGGCACGTCGAGCGCCTTGACGCGCCGGTACATTTCGTCGGGCGACAGCTTGTCCTGGATCTTGTTGTAGACGAGCGCCGCAGTGCCCGTGTAATCCCACATCAGGTCGAACTGGCCGTTCTCCAGCGCGCTGCGTGCGAGCGTACTGCCGAGGCCGGCGCGGACTTCGACGTCATAGCCGCGCGAGCGCAGGTATTGCGACGTGAGTTCCGCCAGCACGTATTGCTCGGTGAAGTTCTTCGCGCCCAGCACGAGCTTCGCGGCGAATGCCGGAGTGCCGGCTGCGACGCACAGCGCGCCGGCGATGCCTAGCCGCGCGATCGATCGAAGGATGCGTCGAAGCGTCATGCGGCGCCTCCGTGGCGTGCGAGCCAGTGACGGCTGCCGGCCGCGACGACGCCGTCCAGCACCAGTGCGAGGATCGCGGTGAGCGACGCGCCGAGCAGCAGCAGCGGCTGGTTGTCGAGGTAAATGCCGGGGAAGATCAGCGAGCCGAGACTGTCCGCGCCGATCAGATACGCGAGCGGTGCCGTCCCGACATTGATCGCGAGCGCGGTGCGCACGCCGCCGACGATGATCGGCAGCGCGTGGGGCAGTTCCACGCGGACCAGCGACTGCCAGCCGGTCATGCCGATGCCCTTGGCGGCTTCGCGCAGCGCGGCCGGCACGTTCTTCATGCCTTCGTACGCATTGCGCGTGACGGGCAGGAGCGACGCGAGGAACAGCGCGACGATCGCGGGCACGTCGCCGATGCCGAAGATGCCGAGCGCGATGGCCAGCACGGCGAGCGACGGGATCGTGTTGCCGATGTTGAAGACCTGCATGAAGCGCTCGGCCTGATGCCGGAATCGCGGCCGGCTCAGCAGCACGCCGGCCGGCACGCCCACGGCAATGGCCAGTGTCATCGAATAGACGACCAGCAGCATGTGCTGGCCCGCGTAGTAGGCGAGATCGTCCGAGCGCTGATGGAACGTTTCGGCGCCGATGCCGCGCGCCAATGCCCATCCCGCTGCGACGATTGCCACCAGGCTGCCCACCAGTTGGACAGTGCGTCGAGTCATGAAGATACGCCTCCTCAATCCGGTGCGGCGCGCGCACGCGCACGCCGCGATGACGCCGAATGGCGTCGCGATGGAAGTTCGTGATCCCGGCATGGCCGCGATTGAACTGACGGAAACAGTGCTGCCGGCTGCACCGAGATGCGGCTGGCGGTCGGGTGAACGCGACGACGCGTTCGTCTGATTGTCAGGTTCAGCCCGGCGGCGCCGTAACGGCGAGGCGCGTTCGAGCAGGGCGCCGCCTTGCGAAGGCGGCATGGATGCGGGCGGCTCGATGCCGACCGCTGGGGCCGGTGGCCCCTTTGACGTGGCGAAACGGATGCATGCGCACCGAAGTGCGAAATGACATCACGTTGCGCACGAGATCATGCGTTTTGTGATGAAGTTGAGGCGAGTATAGAGCAATCAAATAATTGCGTCTACCGTGGGGAACGATCGCGGCGATGCGTCGCCGGTCGTGCGATGGGGAAGCGCGACGTGCATGGAAATTGATTCGAAGGCCGAATCAATTGGTAAAGCCGTCGTCGTGGTGCGCGCGTGTCGCTCATGTTGGTCGGCAGTCGCACGATCGACGGGCTGACGGAAACGGGGCGCAAGATGCCGGGCGCGCGCGCTTTCGGGCATCATGCGATGGCGCCGGCCCGTCGGGCAGCAGGGTCGGGCAATCCATTGCGTCCGCAACCGATCCGGAGAACCGACCGCCATGCATTCGAATCCCTTCCGCCTGCGCAGCGCGCGCCTGCTCGCCGCGCTGGCCCTCGCCACGACGGCCGTTGCCGTACACGCCGCCGACTGGATCGTGTCCGGCAACGACGGCAAGTACCAGCGCGTCGAGGGTCGCGACACCTATCTGCCGTCCCCGCCCGCGGATACGCTGACGCTGCTCGACGCGAGCACCTTCCCGCCGAAGGTCGCGCTGCAGGTCGACGTCGAGAACGGCATCCAGGGGCCGCCGCAGGCCGTCGCGATCACGCCCGACGCGAAGCTCGCGCTCGTCGGTGCGCCGACGCGCTATGACACGGCCGCGAAGCAGCT
Organism: Burkholderia sp. MSMB1078WGS; assembly: GCF_001528895.1. Lineage (NCBI taxonomy): Bacteria > Pseudomonadati > Pseudomonadota > Betaproteobacteria > Burkholderiales > Burkholderiaceae > Burkholderia > Burkholderia sp. MSMB1078WGS. The sequence goes on from NZ_LPDI01000114.1 coordinate 97,759, forward strand.
CGTGCTCGACACGTTCCTGCAGGTCGTGAATCTCGACACCGTGCCGCCCGCGATTACGCGCGTCGAGCTCGGCACGCATCCGCAAGGGATCGCGATCGACCGCTCGGGCCGGCTCGCGCTCGTCGCCAACGTCGACGGCAGCGTGTCGATCCTGCGCATCGACGGCACGCACGTGACGCTCGATGGCACCCTGAAAATCGGCAAGAAGCGGCTGGCCGGGATCAGCTTCACGCACGACGGCAAGCATGCGCTCGTGTCGCTGCGTGACGAGCAGGGCATCGCAGTGCTGAACGTCGACGACGGCAAGGTAACCGACAGCGGCACGCGCCTGAGCACGGGCGTTGCGCCGTACACGATCGACGTGTCGAGCGACAACCGCTGGGCCGTCGTCAGCAACGTCGGGCTCGCCGGGCTGCCGGGTTACGCCGGCACGCTCGCGGGCGACGCCGATTCGGTCGCGTTGATCGACGTATCGCGCGTGCCGTTCCGCACGGTCCAGTATTTGACGGTGCCGTCGCTGCCGGAAGGCGTCGCGATTTCGCCGAACGGAAAGTGGATCGCCGTGCAGGCGATGGACGGCTCGAACCTGACGGCCGACAACCCGGGCCGCCACAAGCTCGGCAAGGTACTGCTGTTCGAAATCCGCGACGGGCAGGCCGTGAAGGTGAGCGAGGCGCCGGGCGGCGAAGCCGCGCAGGGCATCGTGTTTACCGCCGACAGCCGGCACGTGATCGTGCAGTTCAACGTCGAACGGCAGCTTGCGCTGTATGCAGTCGAGGGCGGCAAGCTGCGTGATACGGGCAAGCGGATCGCGCTGACGGGCGGGCCGTCTTCGTTGAGGACGCTGCCGCGCTGACGGGCGATCGCAGGCGCTGTTCACTCACGGCTTGTCGATCGGCCACGAGATGGCGGAAAACATCGTCGCGCGGCTCGACGAAGCGTTGTCGATCGCGCAAGCCGGCGACGCGTGCACGAGAATGCCGGGGAATGAAGCGCCCGATACGGCCGCACCGGGCAGCACGGCCGCGCGGTCACGGACGCAGCAGATCGAACCCGCCGAATACCACGACACCGCTGAGCACGATCATCGCGACGGAGTGCTGGCCGAAGTAGAGAATCGCGGCGGCGAGCCACGTCGTGATGCAGAAGGCGCCGATGCGGGCCATCGTGTGTTCCTCGAATGCGTGATGAAGTGAATGCGTGCCGCGCGGCGTTTGCCGCTCGAGCGGTGAGCGAGGCGTGCACGCAAGCGACGGAAAAGGCGACCCGGGAAGCCGCGGTGGCGGCGTCGACACACGTTGCATGCCGGCCGGGAGTCGAAGCCGGCGATATCACGCGGTCGGGTCTGGAATAGACATCCGACATGCGCGTTCCGCGCCGACGAAGCGCCGATTTTACCAGCGCCATCGTGCCGCCAATCTGGCCCTTTCGCGATCAATTGCGGTCATCATCCGGCAATCCACCCGACCCCCGATATTCAAGTTTCGTGTGACGAATGCCGTCAACAATTGAAAGGCGATTCTCGCCCCTGTCATTTCGCTTACCGACGACACACGGACCGACACGATGCAGATCGATTTCTCCACGACCCCGCAATTCCCGCTCGCGGACAGCGGCGTGACCGCGAACCCGCCCGCCGCGACGTCGTCCACCGGTGGCGCGACGGATGCCGCGAGCGCCACGGGTTCGACCGGCACTTCCGGCACCACCGGCACGAAGGAGTCGACGGGCGCCACCGGCGCCGCGCCCGGCACGGCGGGCGCATCGTCGCAAGACCCGGCAGTCGCCCAGTTGAAGGCGCTGATCGAGCGGCTGCAAAAGCAGCTCGCGACGTTGGAGCGGCAGATGGCCACCGCGGCCCAGCGTGCGAAGGACGACCCGGCCGCGGCCGTCGAACAGCAGTCGCTGAGTGCGGAAGCCAGCGCGATTTCAGCCGCGCTGGCGACGGCGATCTCGCAACTTGCCGCGGCGCTCGAAAAATCCGGCGGCTCGCCGTCGGGCGGGCTGGTGTCGACGCAGGCCTGAGCGGCGACGGCGGCGTCGGCCGCACGCATTACAATCGCAAGCGCGTCTCCCTCTCGAGGACGGCTGAACGATGAATGCGGAATTCGACGACGACGAACTCCTTCGCTTCGACGCGCACGGCGGCACGCCGCTGCCGGCGGCCGATGCCGAAGGATGGATCGACCACGACGGTGCGCGTATCCGGCATGCGTCGTTCGGCCAGGGGCCGGCGGTCGTGCTGCTGCACGGCGGCCTCGGCCATGGCGGCAACTGGGGCAACCAGGTACCGGCGCTGCTCGCGGCCGGCTACCGCGCGATCGTGATCGACAGTCGCGGCCACGGCCGCAGCACGCGCGACGACCGACCCTATTCGTACGAACGCATGGCATCCGACGTGCTGGCCGTGCTCGATGCGCTGCAGGTCGACCGTGCGCGCTTCGTCGGCTGGAGCGACGGCGCATGCATCGCGCTCGTGCTGGCTGCCCGCGCACCGGAACGCGCGGCCGGCGTGTTCTTCTTCGCGTGCAACATGGATCCGGGCGGCACGAAGGACATGGTGCCGAGCCCGCTGATCGACCGTTGTTTCGCGCGACATCGCAAGGACTATGCGCAACTGTCCGCGACACCGGACCAGTTCGACGCGTTCGTGGCCGCCGTCAGCGAAATGATGCGCACGCAACCGAATTACAGCGCGCAGGATCTCGCGGCGATCGCCGTGCCGGTTGCGATCGTGCAGGGCGAGCACGACGAATTCATCCGGCCCGAGCATGCGGCGTACCTCGCGCGAACGATCCCCGGCGCGACGCTGACGATCCTGCCCGGCGTGAGCCATTTCGCGCCGCTGCAGCGGCCCGCGCGGTTCAACGCGGCGATGCTGGCGTTTCTCGACCGGCTGCCGGGGTGACGCACGCACGGGCCGCCGACGCGCAGGCGTGCGTCGGCCGCGTTCTCGCATGTCGAGCGCCATCGCGCAGGTGACGCGTTGCAGTTGTCGGGCGAGCCGCGTGCCGGCGCGCGAGCGCAGGAATTCGGCGAGCACGCGTTCGCGGGCGATCGGCTGCATGTGCCCGGATTCGATGCCGTCAAAACCGACCGGTTTTCCTGAAAAACAGGCATGCGGCGCCGACGGAGTCGCGGCCCCGTCCGGCATGTCGCGTACCTCATAAGTTTTTCTTTCGGCTCGCGCAACATATCGTCGATTGTTGGCGGCCGGGCGGTAGCGGATAGTCCTGCTTCGACAGGCCGGCCGCCGTCCGCTCCGCGCGGCGCGGCCAGATCTGTTGTCCATGCAACCATCTGGAATCGAAAGGAACCGCACTCATGCGATTCAATGCGACACGCTTCGCCGCGACCCTGTTCGTCGCCGCATGCGCGACCGCCGCGGCCGGTCGTGCGGCCGCCGTCACGCAGGACGACCTCCACGACACCGTCACCCGCCATATCGCGCCGCTGATGAAGCAGTATGCGATCCCCGGCATGGCGGTCGGCATCGTCGCCGGCGGCAAGCCCTACGTGTTCGACTACGGCGTGATGTCGAAGCAAACCGGCAAGCCGGTGACCGGCGACACGCTGTTCGAAATCGGTTCGGTGAGCAAGACGCTGACCGCGACGCTCGCCGCCGACGCGCAGGAGGGCGGCGAATTGTCGCTCGCGGACCCCGTGGCCAAATATCTGCCCGAGGTGCAGGGCAAGCCGTTCGGCGTCGTGACGCTGCTCCAGCTCGGCACGCACACGCCCGGCGGGACGCCGCTGCAGGTACCGGACAGCATTCGCGACGACGCGGGCCTGATCCGCTATCTCGACGCGTGGCGGCCCGACTATGCGCCTGGTACGCAGCGCAAGTATTCGAACGTCGCGATCGGCATGCTCGGCTGGCTCACCGCGAAGGCGATGCACCAGGATTTCGCGACGCTGATGGAGCAGCGGCTCTTTCCCGCGCTCGGGATGACGCATACCTACATCGACGTGCCCGACGCGCGCATGGCCGACTATGCGCAGGGCTACACGAAGGACGGCAAGCCGACCCGGATGACGCAAGGCATGCTGTGGCAGCAGGCGTACGGCGTGCGGACCACGGCGGCCGACCTGCTGCGCTTCGTGCAGGCGAACATGGGGATGATCCAGACCGCGCCGCGCCTGCAGCGCGCGATCGAACGCACGCATACCGGCTACTTCCGCGCAGGCCCGCTGACGCAGGATTTGATCTGGGAACAGTATCCGTACCCGGTCGCGCTGCCCACGCTGCTCGCGGGCAATGCGCCGAAGATGCTGTTCGATGCGGTGCCGGCCAGCGCGATCCAGCCGCCGCTTGCGCCAAACCCTGCGACCTGGATCAACAAGACGGGTTCGACTGGCGGCTTCAGCACGTATGTCGCGTTCGTTCCCGCGAAGCGGATCGCGATCGTGATGCTTGCGAACGGCAGCGTGCCGATCGAGGACCGCGTGAAGGTCGCCTACCGGATCCTCGGATCGCTCGGCGACGGGCGGTAAGGTCGCCGCGCCCGCCGCGTCGGGAAATGCTTATGATGGGCGGGCAATCGCGTGCGCGGCGGGCGACGCACCGGGCGACGGAGGAGAACCGATTGAGCATCGCATGGGACGGAATCACGGGCGCCGACGTGCTCGACGACGCGCAACTGGCGAGCAGGCACGCATTGGCCGATGCGGCGCGCGACGGCGCATGGGCGACACTGATCGAGCGTGTCGCGCAACAGCCCGCGCTCGTCAACGCGACGCGCCCGGAAGGCACGTCGCTATACGCGCCGCTGCATCAGGCCGCGTATGGCGGCGCGCCGCAGGAGGTCGTCGCGGAATTGCTGCGGCTCGGCGCATGGCGCATGCTGCGCGATGCGCGAGGCGAGCGTGCGGTCGACATTGCCGCGTCGCGCGGGCATCGGCATCTGGTCGCGCTGTTGACGCCGCAGCCGCGGCGCGTCGTGCCCGACGGCACGCTGCGCGCCATCCAGCGTCATTTCCACGACATGATCGGTGGCCGCATCGCGCACCTGCGGGTCGACGCACTGCGTTTTCCCGAACTCGAACCGCTGCTCGAATTCGACGCGCAAGCCGGGCGCATGTGGTTCGCGGTGCCTGGCATGTACGGCGGATTCGGTTACGCGCTGCGCACCGACGGCGATGCCGCGGTGCTCGTGTCCGAGAGCTGGAGCCGCGTGGTCGGCGGCTCGGGCCAGCGGCACGAGATCACGGCCCACGGCTGCACGCTGGTCGAAGAGGGTTTCGTCTGATCCGGCCGATCGTGCAAGACCGCACCACGTCGAAGTCGCTGAGTCCGTCGCGCGGCTCGCGCAAAGCGCGATGTGCTGCATCGTGCCGCGCGGGCAGCGGCGCGCGCACAAGTGCGTCGCGCGGCGGGCCGACCTGCGCGACGAATCGTTCGTCTCGTTTCCGCCGGGTTTCGACGCGCGCAGCGCGATCGAGCGCGTGGTCGTTCAAGCGATAGCCGTGCCGTCCGCTTCGACGGCCGCCGGCGCCGCCGCGGCGGCGCCCGCCAGCCGCCGGTAACGCGCGAGCGCCCACAGCGGGAAGTACGCGGTATAGCCGTGATACTTCAGGTAGAAGATGCGCGGAAAGCCCGGCGCATTGTGCGAACGGTGCCACCAGAAGCCGTCTTCCTGCTGCACCGACTGCAGATACGCAATGCCGCGTTTCACCGAATCGGATTCGCAGTCGCCGAACGCCATCTGCGCGAGCAGCGCCCACGCGGTGCAGTTCGACGTGCTCTCGCCGCCGTTCGTGCCGGCCAGCTTCGGGTCGATGTAGCTGTCGTTCGTCTCGCCCCAGCCACCGTCCGCATGCTGCCGTGCGCGCAGCCAGTCGAGCGCGCGTGCGATATAGGGCTGCGACTTGTCCTCGCCGGCGAGCGCGAGGCCGGCCAGCACGCTCCACGTGCCGTACAGGTAGTTCGTGCCCCAGCGGCCCCACCAACTGCCGTCGGGCTGCTGCGTGCGCTTCACGTAGTCGATGCAGCGCGCGAGCGACGCGCGGTCTTCCGCGCGCTTCGTCACGCCGAAGCACAGCAGCACGCGGCCCGATACGTCCTCGGTCGGCGGATCGAGCAGCGCGCCGTGATCGGCGAACGGGATCGCGTTCAGGTACATGCGGTCGCAGTCCGCATCGAACGCTGCGAAGCCGCCGTTGCGCGATTGCAGCCCGCGCATCCAGTCCAGTGCGCGCGCGACGCGCGATGCATACGGGTTCGTGCCGTCCGCGTGGCGGCGCGTACGGCCGCGCCGATCGAGCATCGCGGTGACGAGCGCGCTGTCGTCGATGTCCGGGTAATACGGGTTCGCGTACTGGAACGCCCATCCGCCCGGCTCGACGTCGGCCGGGACGTTCTCGACCCAGTCGCCGCGCAGGTCGTTCACCTGCCGATCGGCCAGCCAGTCGTATGCGTGGGCGATGCGTGCATCGAGCTCGCGCAGCGCGCCGGCCGACTCGCCGGTTTCCGGCCCCGCGACACCACGCGCCTGCTCGAGCGCCATCGTGCTCCACGCGGTATCCCACACCGGCGACAGGCACGGCTGGCAATACACGCTGCCGTCCGGCCGCGTGACCAGCAGCTTCTCCAGCGCGTTTTCGCAATCGCGCCGCAGTGGATGGTCGTCCGGGTAGCCGAGCACCTGCATCATCTGGTAGCTGTACACGATCGGCGGGAAAATGCCGCCGAGCCCGTCCTCGCCGTTCATCCGTTCCGCACACCACGCTTGCGCATGCCGGATCGCGCGCTGCCGCAGGCGCTTCGGTATCAGCGGTTCGATATGGCGGACCGTGCGGTCGAGTGCGAGGAACAGCCGACGCATGCCGCGCGCGGGCGGGAAGTACTGGCGCTCTTCGTCCGGCGGCGTGACGAACAGCTCGCGGATCGAGACGTTGCGCGGATTGCGCGCCCGCGCCTTCAGCGAGCACAGCACCAGCAGCGGCACCATCGTCGTGCGCGCCCAGTACGCGACCTTGTACATCGAGATCGGCACCCACTTCGGGAACAGCACGAATTCGACCGGCATGAACGGCGTCGCGCGCCACGGCACCTGACCGAACGTCGCGAGCAGGATGCGCGTGAACACGTTCGAGCGTGCCGCGCCGCCGAGCTTCAGGATCGCATCGCGCGCGCGGACCATGTGCGGCGCCTGTTCGCTGTCGCCGGCCGCCTTCAGCGCGAAATACGCCTTCACGCTGCACGACACGTCCGGCGCGCCGTCGACGTACAGATCCCATGCACCGTGCGTGTCGAGCCGCTGGTTCGCGCGCAGGTAGCGCGCCATCTTCTCCTGGCGCACGTCGTCGATCCGGTCCATGAAATGCATCATCAGGATGTATTCCGCGGTGATCGTCGCGTCGGATTCGAGTTCGAAACACCAACTGCCGTCGGGCTGCTGAAGGCGCACGAGTGCGTCGCGTCCACGGGCGATGGCAGTGTCGAGCGTGGACCAGGGGGAGGGGGCCGATTTGTTCATGCGGCGGATCATACCATCCAGACGGAATGTTTATATCGAGACGTGCGGTGCTACCATCCGCACCATGAAAAAACGCCTCGAACCCGCGCCGCGCGACGTGTCCGCGCCCGTCGAACCGGCTGAAACGCCCGCTGCACGGGCCTCTGAAGGATCAGCGGCGCCGCCGGCTACCGCCCCGACCGGCGTGCGGCGTAAAAAAGCGCCGGATCAGGTGCGCGCGCAATTGCTGGCGGCCGCGTCGGAGATCGCGACGCATCACGGCGTGGCCGCGTTGACGCTCGATGCAGTGGCCGAGCGCGCCGGCGTGACGAAAGGCGCGCTGCAATATCACTTCGCGAACAAGCAGGGGCTGCTGGACGCGCTGTTCGGGCAGGCGACCGAGCGGTTCGGCGCGCAACTGGCCGCGCGGCTCGCGGCGGATTCCGACGGCGACGGCGCGGCGGCGCGCGCGTATCTGCATGCGGTGCTCGATGCGGCCAATCCGGCCGCGAGTACCGACGTGCTGCGCGTGCTGGTCGCGTCGATGATCACCGAGACGGACACGCGCGCGCGATGGTCGGTGCCGATGCGCGAATGGACGCGGCCCGACCCGGTGCCGCTCGAGCGGGCCGCGATGCTGATGATTTGCCGGCTCGCGGCCGACGGGTTGTGGATTTCGGAATTGCTCGACAGCGTCGACGTATCGGCCGAATTGCGCGCCGAGATCGTCCGGCAGCTCGATGCGATGAGCCGAGGCGTGTTTCCGAAGTGATGCGCGACGCAGGATCGATGTCGTCACGGGCGGAGCGCTGTCGATATACCGGCGTCACGGCTCATGCCGATCGTGTGGCGCGTCGATACCCGGCCCTGAGCGCGTCGACCACGAGTTCCACGGCTCGCGACGATTTGTGCCGGCTCGGATAATAGACGTGGTGCCCGACGAACGTCGGAAACCAGTCCTCCAGCACCCAGCCGAGCCGTCCGGCTTCGACGTGATGCGCGATCAGATCCTTCGGCACATAGGCGAGCCCGAAGCCGGCAAGCGCCGCGTCGACCATCTGATAGACGTTGTTGAACGTCAACTGCCCTTCGACGCGGACCTGCAAGTGGCGGCGCCCCTTGCTCAATTCCCACGACAGCAGCGCGTTTCTGGTCGGCAGCCGAAGATTGATGCAGTTGTGCCGGGTCAGGTCCTGGGGCGTCTTCGCCGTGGGGCGGGACGCAAGGTAATCTGGAGAACCAATGATCGACATCGTCATGTCCGGCCCGATACGCTGCGCGATCATGTCCTTGGCGACCTGGTCGCCGAGCCGCACGCCGATGTCGTAGCGGCCGGCGACGAGGTCGGTCAGTCCATAGTCGTTCACCAGCTCGACCTTGAGCGCCGGATATCGACGTAGCAGCGGTTGCAGCCGCGGCCACACGTACTCGTTCGCCGCATAGTCGGTCGCGGTGATCCGGACGTTGCCGGCTGGCTGGTCCGTCATCGCGCGCAGCGATTCCAGTTCCGCCTCGATTTCCTGAAAGCGCGGGGCGATCGATGCCAGCAACCTCTCGCCGGCCTCGGTCGGCGACACGCTGCGCGTCGTGCGCGTCAGCAACGGAATGCCCATGCGGGCTTCCAGCGCGCGCACCGTTCGGCTCAACGCCGATTGAGACACGCCGAGCTGCGCGGCCGCACGGGTGAAATTGCGCTCGCGCGCGACGGCCATGAACGCCACCAGATCGTTGAAGTCTTCCATTGATTCATGCACCACGGCATAGGTCCATGCCGATTTTGCCATCTAGTCGCATGAATCGCGAGTCATTAAAGTGGGATGGCCGACCGCTGGAGCGATCCATGCGGCACCTTTTTCGATAGAGGAAGACATCATGGAACTGAAGCGCGCGGGCTCGCAGCCCTCGATCAAAGGCCCCGACGAATGGTTCACCGGCACGGTCCGCATCGACCCGCTGAACGCACCGTCGCCGCCGGCGCGCGTGTCGTGCGCCAGCGTGACGTTCGAGCCGGGCGCACGCACCGCGTGGCACACGCATCCGCTCGGCCAGACGCTGCTCGTGACCGCCGGCTGCGGCTGGACGCAATGCGACGGCGAGCCGCGCGTCGAGATCCGCGCGGGCGACGTGATCTGGTGTCCGCCCGGCCACAAGCACTGGCACGGCGCGACGTCGACCACCGCGATGACGCATATCGCGATTCAGGAAGCGCTCGATGGCAAGAACGTCGACTGGCTGGACAAGGTGACGGACGAGCAATACCTCGGCAGCGGTGAGCCGCAATGAACGCGCCCGCTGCCGCTGCGTTGGCCTCGATGCCGGCCAGCGCGGACATCGCGGTTGCGTACAGCGGCACGATCCTCGAACACGTCACCGATGCGCAGTACGGCGCACGGTGACGATCGCACGCGTCGCCCGTTGCGGCTCGTTACCGCGACGGGCCTGGCCCTGCTCGCCGCCGCGTGCACTCACATGCAAAGGACCGACACCATGCAGGAACCCTTGTCTTCCCCCGATTTGAGAGCGGTCGCCCCGGCCTTCGAGCGATACACGACGCACACCGTGTTCGATGGCCTGTGGAAGCGGCCGCACCTGTCGCCGCGCGATCGCAGCATCGTGACGCTGTCGGTGCTGATCGCCCGCGGCCAGACCGTCGAGATGCCGCTGCAGGTCCGCCTCGCGCTGGATCACGGCGTGAAGCCCACGGAAATATCGGAAACGATCGCGCACCTGGCCTTTTACGCGGGATGGGCCAACGCGAGCGCCGCGTCGATTGTCGTCAAGCACGTCTATGACGAACGCGGCATCGGCCCCGATCAGCTCGCACCGGCGGACGTCACGCCGCTGCCGCTGAACGAGGCGGCCGAAGCGCAGCGCGCACGGACGGTCGCGGAAAACTTCGGCGCCGTCGCGCCGGGCGTGGTCGAGTACACGACCGACGCGCTGTTTCGCGACTTGTGGCTTCGCCCGGGGCTCGCGCCGCGCGACCGCAGCCTGGTGACGGTGAGTGCGCTCGTCGCCAACGGCCAGGTGGCGCAGATCCCGTATCACCTGAACCGTGCGATGGACAACGGGCTCACGCTGGCCGAAGCATCCGAGACGTTGACTCAACTGGCGTTCTACGCGGGATGGCCGAACGTCTTTACGGCGATGCCCGTGTTCAAGGACGTATTTTCGCGGCGCGAGGCGTGACGCGCGCGCAACCTGAAGAGAGGAACATCATGACCGACAACATCGATGTCAGTCTATCGTCCGGACGTTGAGGCGCGTTCCGCAACGCTGTACAAGAAACCGGACTACCGGATGCAAGCGCGCATCGCAGGCACGGCTTGCTCGACACGGGCGGTTTCGGCACCGCCCGTGCCGAACCGCCGATGAAGTGCCGCCGGTCCTATTGCGCCGTGGTGCGTGTGAACGGCCCGGGAATCCTGCCCGCTTCCTGACGCGCGATCATCCAGCCGGGATAGCACGGCGGCAACGCGCTCACGGCATCGAGGCGCGCCAGTTCTTCGTCGGTCAGGACGACGTCGACCGCGCCGAGATTGTCGTCGAGCTGATCGATCCGCTTGGCGCCGATGATGACGCTGGTGACGGCCGGCCTGGCGAGCAACCACGCGAGCGCAATCCGCGCGACCGAGACGCCGTGCGCGCCGGCGATCGCGCGCATCTCCGCCACGCACGGCCAGGCCCGATCCGGATCGACCGGCGGAAAATCGAAATGACCGCGCCGCGAACCTGCTTCGGTCGACGCGCCGGGGCCGAACTTGCCCGACAGCAATCCGCCGGCGAGCGGCGACCAGACGAGCAGCCCCATTTGCTCGTCGACGGCAAGCGGAACCAGCTCGCGCTCCACGTCGCGCCCGGCGATCGAGTAGTAGGCCTGAAGCGTCTCGAAGCGCGTGGCGTGAAGCGCGGCACTCAGGCCGAGCGCCTTGCCGATCTTGCCCGCCCGCCAGTTCGACACGCCGACGTAACGGACCAGCCCCTGTCGCGTCAGATCGTCGAGCGCGCGCAGCGTCTCCTCGATCGGCGTGACGGGGTCGCTCGCGTGAATCTGGTACAGGTCGATATGGTTGACCTGGAGCCGTTCCAGGCTTCGCTGCACCGAATCCATGATGTGACCGCGCGACGCGCCCTGGTCGTTGGGGCCCGCACCCATCACGCCGGCCGTCTTCGTCGCCAGCACGATCTCGTGGCGCGGGACGCCGAGGTCGCGCAGCGCCTGCCCGACCACGCGTTCGGACTGCCCGAACGAGTAAATATCGGCGGTGTCGATGAAGTTGATGCCGGCGTCGAGCGCACGGGCGATCAGACGGTTCGCGTCGTCCTGGCCGACTGCGCCGATCGCCGCCCACATGCCGGCATCCGCGTTGCCGCCCATCGTCATCGTGCCGAGGCACAGCTCGGAGACGTACAGGCCGGTGCGGCCCAATTGCTTGTATTTCATTGTTGCACCCTTCGGAATCGGCCGGACACAATACGAGGCGTCGGCCGGTGGCGCCCCGCACGAACGTCGGAATGTCAGTTGGAGCGTGATGTGCCGGCCCGCAACTGCCCGGCAATCGCCGCGACGCGTGCGCCATAGCGGCGGGCCGTTTCGAGGTCGCCCGGCGACATCTCTTCCGGCGACGCATCGGCCGGCGTTTGCGCCATCGGCGCGATGTAGGCGCCCATGCGGTTCAGGTCGTCGCGCGCCGACGCTTTCAGATTGGCCGGCTTGATGTCCATGCTGACCCAGATGCCGCCGTGCTGTCCGGCCAGCAGGAAGAAGTATTCGAGTGTATTGAGCTTGTCGCCGTTGAGGCTTGCGCTATTGGTGAAGCCGCCGAAGACCTTGTTCTGCCATCCGCTTTCGAACCAGACCTTCGACGACGCATCCGCGAACTTCTTGAACTGCCAGCTCGGGCCGCCCATGTAGGTCGGCGAGCCGAACAGGATCGCGTCGGCGTCGGCCAATGTGTGCCACGCGTCGTCGGCGAGGTTGCCGTCGGCGTCGATCGCGACGAGTGCGGCGCCGGCGCCGTCCGCGACAGCGGCGGCCATCCGTTGCGTATGGCCGTAGCCGGAGTGGTAGACGACGACCGTTTTTGCCGGCGGGGAGAGTTGATCCATGATGGTTTCCTTTCGTTCGGGTTGTCGTTCAGACGACGTGGGAAGCCACTCTACCGAGCCGCAATCGGGTTATAAACGACGACAGATTGAACGTTCCGTTACTTTCCGGATGAACAATGCAGAACCTTGATGCGCTTTTGATTTTTGCCCGTGTCGCCGAAATGGCGAGCTTCACGCGTGCCGCCGAAAGCCTCGGCATTCAGAAGGGACGGGTATCCACGGTCATCCGTGCGCTCGAACGGGACATGGGTGTCGCACTCCTGCATCGCACCACGAGGCGCGTACAGCTCACCGAGGACGGCCGCGCGTTCTATGCGCGTGCGACCGACCTGCTCGCCGAAGTGCAGGAATTGCAGTCGATGTTCTCGGGGCGCGGCGCGTCGCTGCGCGGCAGGTTGCGCGTGGACATGCCCACGGAATTGGCGCGCAGCGTCGTGGTGCCGGCGCTGCCGCAACTGATGGCCGCGCATCCGGATCTGGAGCTGGAGCTGTCCAGCACCGACCGGCGTGTCGATCTCGTTCGGGAAGGGTTCGATTGCGTGATCCGGCTGGGCCCGATCGCCGACGAGACGCTGATTGCCCGGCCGCTTGGCAGGCTGCGCATGACGAATGCGGCGAGCCCCGCCTATCTCGCGCGGCATGGCGTGCCGCATACGCTCGCCGATCTGCACAGCCAGGGGCACAAGATGATCCACTACACGCTGACGCTCGGCGCGCGGCATCCCGGATGGGAATATCCGGATGGCGACGGCTATGCGTGGTTGCCGTTGCCCAGCGCGATGCAGGTCAACAGCGTGCAGACCTATCACGCGGCGGGGCTGGCGGGCATCGGGCTGATCCAGGCCGGCTATTCGGCCCTCGCGCATCACCTCGAAAGCGGCGCGCTCGTGGAGGTGTTGCCGGACTTGCGTCCCGAGCCGCTTGCCGCGTCGCTCGTCGTCGCGCATCGGCGCAATCTTTCGCCGCGCGTGCGGGCTTTCATGGACTGGATCGGGGGCGTATTGAAGCCGTACCTGGATTAGCGGGGTGGTGGAGCGGTTCGACGTGCCGGCGGATGCGGTTCCTTTGCCGCGCTCCCTTTGCGTTACGCAAACTTGCCGAAATCCACCGCAACGGCATCAACGCGCCGCGTCCCGCGCGTCGTCCAGCAACCACTCCGCAAACGCCCGCACCGGCGCCGCGCTCAATTCGATCGGCTCGGGAAGCACGAGGCAAAAGTTTTTCGTAATCGCCTTGCCGTCCGGCCAGGGCGCAACCAGCCGCCCTTGCTCGAGCTCCGTCCCGATGTAAAGGCGCGGCACCAGTGCGACACCCAGGCCGGCCAGCGCGGCCTCGATCAGCATCGAATGAAGATCGTATCGCGGGCCGATCGCCGGATTGGTCAGCACGATGCCGGTTTCCTGCGCATAGACCTGCCACGCATCCGGATTCTGTCGCCGATGAAGGCGCGGCAGCGCATCCAGCGACGGATTCGCGCCGGCGTGTTCGATGAGCGCCGGACTGCAGACGGGCACCAGCACCTCTTCCAGCAGCGGATGCAGATGCATGCCGGCCCACGCGGGATGGTCGAAATGAATGGCGGCGTCGAACCCGCTGCCGGCCAGCAGGAACGGTTCCATCCGTTCGGCGATGTGCACGGTGACGTTCGGATGGCGCGCCTGAAAGCGCTTCAACCGCGGGATCAGCCAGCGGGTCGCGAAGGTCGGGATCGCGGCGATGTCGATGCTCGCGCCTTCGACGGGCTGCCCCATCAGATACAGGCTGTCCCGTTCCAGCCGATCCAGAATCTCGCGCACCTGCACCGCGTATCGCGTGCCGTTGGGCGCAAGCCGCACGCGGTTGCCGACGCGCTCGAACAGCGTCACGCCCAGGAACGCCTCCAGCCGGCCGATCTGGCGGCTGACGGCGCCTTCGGTGCGCGCCAGCTCGTCGGCGGCGCGGGCGAAGCTGCCGTGTCGGGCCGCCGCCTCGAAGGCCAGGAGCGCGGAATTGCTCGGAATCTTGCGTCGCATCGTGGGTTTCGCCGGTCGGGGTGCGTTCGACGGTCAGCTTGATCAAATGTCACTGAAGGCTGACTTTAAGTCGATATCTGTGTGAAAAACAGCAGATTAGCATTACGTCACTGCACTGAATATCCCGTATTCGAGGTGCAGGATGCTCACTCGTCACGAAGGACGATCCAATGATCTATACCGTCGAATGCAGCTTCGCCGACGCCGCCAGCGAAGCCGAATGGAACGATTTCTACAGCGACGACAAGCTGCCGGCCCTCATCTCGGTCGCCGGCTTTCACACGTCGCAGCGCTTCAGGGCGATAAGCGGCGGCTGCCCCGTTTATCTGGCCATTCACACGATCGACGGTCTCGACGTGCTGACTGGCGATGAATATCGACGGAAAGGCGGCGGCAATTTCGCGCGTTGGCAGCAGCACATCACCGACTGGCACCGCAATCTCTACGGCGATATCGATCATGCGCCGGCGGTCGACGCCGACGAACTGCTCGTGCTGAGCGACAGCGGCCCCCGCCCGCTCATCGAACTGGGCCTGAAGCCGCTGGCCATGGAGGCCGTTGCACTGGAGCGGTTTCCGGCGCGCCGCTGGCTCGCGGTACTCCCCCGGAGCGCCGCCCCGCTCGTCGACGACGTACCGGCCGGCCTTGACCTGTACGCACCGATGACGATGCAACTGACGAAGAAGCGCGGCGATGCCTAACGTGACTTTCCATATCGATGCGGAACGCATGCCGCCCGACGCGCGCCTCGCCGAACTTTCCGGCGACTGCATCGAACTCTGTACGCGTGTCCTTCAGGCAGAAGTCAGGAACGTCCACGTCATTTACGTGGCGGTTCGGCACGGCTGCGGGCATCCCGTTTTCGCGGAAATCCGGTATCGCGTGGAATCGTTCCGTCCGCCCGCGGTCATGGACGCGTTCATGGAAGCGCTGGATCGCGCCGTCGTTCGCCGCACGGGGCTGACGGCGCGCATCCGCTGTTTCGGTCATGCCGTGCCGAACCTTCACGCGCGAAACTAGCCGCACCGGAGAAGCATGATGTCCAACGTTACGTTTCCCTGTCAGCGTGTCGGGGATTTCACGATCACCGCGATCAGCGACGGCTACCTCACGGCCAGCCTCGATTTCCTGTCGAATATCGACGTGGCCGACGCTGCCGGCATGCAGCGCGCGGCCGGGCAGCAGGCGCCGTCCGCCGTGCATATCAACTGCTACGTCGTGCGCGGCGCGGGCCGCACGATGCTCGTCGATGCAGGAGCCGGCGGCATCAGGCAATGGGGCGGCCGTCTGCAGGACAACTTACGGCTGGCCGGCATCGATCCTGCCGAGATCGACACGGTTCTGCTCACGCACGCCCATCCCGACCACATCGGCGGGCTGACGAATGCCGCCGGACACGTTGCGTTTCCGAATGCGGAGCTGCTCGCGCATCGACGCGAGGTCGCGTTCTGGCGCGACGACGGCAATCTGAGCCGCGCCAGCGAGCGCGCCCGCGGCAATTTCCGGATCGCGCGTCAGGCATTCGACGCTTACGGCGACGCGCTTCGGACCTTCGACGAAGGCGAGGTGCTGCCCGGAATCGCTGCGATCCCGCTACCGGGGCATACCGACGGACATACCGGCTATGTGCTCGAATCCGGCGATCAGGGCCTGCTCGTGTGGGGCGATATCGTGCATTTCCCGCACATCCAGATCAAGCGGCCGGACGTCTCGATTGCGTTCGACCAGGATGCGTCGCAGGCGGCGGCGACGCGTGCACGGCTGCTCGACCGGGCCAGCTCGGAAGGGCTGCTGATCGCCGGCATGCATCTGGGGGAACCCGGGTTCGCGCGAATCGGGCGAACGAACGGCGAATACGGCCTGTTTTACGAGGCCGACACGTGAAGCGATGCACGGAAACGTTCGCGGTCGATACCGCGCGCCCGCTTTGCAGGTTGCCGTTCGAGGAGGACAATCCAGCCTGAAATCTCGTCGGAGGTCGCACATCATGGCTCCATTTCAACCCGATGGATGGCATACCGTCACGCCGCGGATCGTCGTGCCGGATCCGCGCAACCTGGTCGCCTTCATCCGCACGGTGTTCGACGCAGAAGGCGAATGCCGTGCCGGTTTGCCTGCCGAGATCCGGATCGGCGACTCCGTCGTGATGGTCAGCGGCGGAGACGGCCTGCGCGATCCGATGCCGGCGTTTCTGTACGTGTATGTCCAGGACACCGACGCCACCTATCGACGGGCGCTCGCGGCGCAAGCGATCCCGCTCGAAGCGCCCGCCGACATGCCGTACGGCGACCGGCGGGCGATGGTGAAGGACGCGTGGGGAAACGTCTGGCAGATCGCCACGCACCAGCGCGACCTGTCGGCCGACGAGATTCGCGCGAGGCTCGGCGACGGTGGCTAGTCGCGCTGCCTCGGTTTCCACCCTCTGTCGCAATCGTCAAGATTCGCGTCGCATGCGGATAAAAGCCGCCCGTTCCCCGAGCCGTTAACCCGTTCGCAGCCCCGCGCCGGTACTGCGCCACGGCGCGCGTCGTTCGTGTTCCGGAATTCACCTCCGCCGCTGGCCGTGCCCGGCCGGCTCAAGGGAACGTCATGCGAAAACAAGTCACTATCCGTGGTGGACTCGTCGCGACCATCGCCGGTTATACCGTGCTGCTCGTGCTGGTGGTCGGCGCCTGCATCGCGGCCCTCTACATCGGCAACGGCTCGCTCGAGGCGATGTACCGCGACGACACCGCGTCGCTGCTGCACCTGAAGACCAGCTCCGAGCGGATGCTGGTGCTGCGCGAACGCATGAGCGACGTCGCGCAGATCATCAGCGCCGGCCAGCCCGCGAAGGAGGAAGTCGCGCAACTTCACACGCTGCTCAAGCAGAGCAACGATGAACTGGATGCATACACGCGCCTGCATGCGCGCGACGCCGGCGAGCAGGCGCTGTTCGACACGCTGCAGGACCGCCGGCGCACACTGCTCGACCGGGTGTTCCTGAAGGCGCTGTCGCAGCTCGACGGCGACGACGCGTTCAACTTCCTCGACACGCAGCGCACCGCGCCGCCGGCGTTGTTCGCCGCCTACCAGGCGGCGATCGACGCGCTCGAATCGTTCCAGGTCACGCGCCAGAAGGCCCGCTACGATGCGGCCGGCAGGCATTTCCACCGGATCGTGTGGGGGATGGGAGCGGTCGCGGTGCTGGCGCTCGTCGTCGGGTTCCTGGCCCAGCGCGTGCTTGCGAAGGCGATCATCGAGCCGATCAATCTCGCGGTCGAGCAGTTCGAAAAAATTTCGAAAGGCGACCTGACCGGCGCCGTCGTCGTCCCGGGCGAGAATGAAATGGCGTATCTGCTGAATGCGCTGAAGCGGATGCAGGACGGCCTCGTCGATACGGTGAGCCAGGTGCGCACGAGCACCGAGACGATCGTCGGCGACGTGCGCACGATCGCGAGCGGCAACGTCGACCTGTCCGCGCGTACCGAGCAGCAGGCCGTGTCGCTGCAGCAGGCGGCCGCGAGCGTCGAGCAACTGACGGCGGCCGTGCGCCAGAACGCGGACAACGCGCGCGACGCGCGCACGTACGTCGAGGGCGCGGCCGGCATCGCATCGCGCGGCGGCGAAGCGATGCAGCGCGTCGTCGAGACGATGTCGGAGATTTCGCACAGCTCCACGCGCATCTCCGGCATCGTCGGCGTGATCGAGAGCATTGCGTTTCAGACGAACATCCTCGCGTTGAACGCCGCCGTCGAAGCCGCGCGCGCGGGCGAGCAGGGGCGCGGGTTCGCGGTCGTCGCCACGGAGGTGCGCGGGCTCGCACAGCGCTGTGCAGCCGCGGCGAAGGAAATTCGCGACCTGATCGGCCATTCCGCGCGACGCGTCGAAGACGGCAGCGGCCTCGTCGCGGCGGCCGGCTCGGCGATGGCCGAGCTCGTCGCAGCGGTCGAGCGGGTGAACGCGATCATGGGCGAAACCAGCCAGGCATTCGACGAGCAGTCGTCGGGCATCGAGCAGGTGAACGCCGCGGTGATCCAGATGGAGCAGACGATGCAGCGCAATGCCGCGCTGGTCGAGGAAGCGGCGGCCGCGGCGCTGTCGCTCGACGAACAGGGTTCGCGGTTGAGCGCGGCGGTCGCGCAGTTCCGTCTGCGCGACGCGGCGCTCGCGTGACGTGCGGGATTATTGCGGCGCGTCCGGCAACGCGTAGTCGAAGCGGTACGTATGCCGGCCGTCGTCGATGTCGATGCGCATCGCGCCGGACAGGCCGAGCAATTCGTCCGTTCCGGAATCGGGCACGACCGTGATCGACTGCGTCGGCTGCCCGCGCGTCATGGTGGAGCTGTGCTGCAGGACAAACCTGCCCTTGCGTCCGCCGAGCACGCCTTCGACGGTTTCCATCGCCACGTAGCCGGCCGAACCCTGAACGCTGCTGCGAAACGCGAGCATTTCTCCGTGGCTGACGGCTTCCAGATCGCCATGAAAATGTTTGTCCAGCGACATGCGGCCGAGTCCGCCGTTCTCCGCGACGTGACTCAAGGGTTCCGGATTCAGCTTCACTTCGAACGGACCGCTGGCCTGCAGTTTCATGACTGTTTTCCTCGTCGAATGGGCAGTCGACACTATAAGCGGACTCCGTCGACGGTGGGCCGATCGCGGTGCGTCGGTCGCCGTCCTTCGCGAGCCCGATTGACCGCGCCACAGCCGTCCGACAGATTCCTCTACTCGTCACCTTGACCTTGAAGTCGGCTTGAAGCTTAGAGTGCTTGCTGGCGGCAGCGGCAGGCTTCGGATCTCGCTTGCCACGGTCGATCATTCGCGATCCCGGCTACGGCTCCACCGGCAAGATGCTCGGCCAGGCCGCGATCGGTCTCGCGCTCGATTGCCACCGCGACGGCGTGAAGACCGGGCGCGGCGGCGGCTTCTGGACGCCCGCGACGATGTTCGACGAACGCTATATCGAGCGTCTGGTTCGCCATGCCGGGTTGCGTTTCGAGGTGATTCGACCGTAGTTCGCGTCAGCGATTCGAGCGGGGCGGGGGCGTCGTGGACGCCCGGCGGCGACGCTCGCGGCTACCCTTGCCCGCGCCCGTGCGGGCAGCCGTCTCGTCCAGAATCGTCGCGGCGAATTCGGCGGCCGCCGGCATCCGCGCATCGTGCATCATCACGAATTCCATCTCCGGCAGCGCCGGCAAACCTTCGGGCAAGCCCAATTCGCGGAGCGTGTCGTCGATCGCACTGCGCGGCACGGGCGCGATCGCGATGCCGGCCCGTGCGAAGGTCCGGATGCCGGTCACGCTCGGGCTTTCGCACGCGATCCGGTAGCGCATGCCGGCCAGCGCGAGCGCCTTGATGGCGGCGCCGCGGTACGGGCACGGATCGGGGAAGCACGCGAGCGGCACGTCGCCTTCCGGAAGCGGCTCGTGGCGCGCGAACGCCCAGGCGAGCGGCTCTCGCCACAACGTCGTGCCGTGGCCCGAGTGCGAGCACCGGCTGCCGATCACGAGATCGAATTCGCCGTTGGCGTGCCGTCGAAACAGGCTGTCGCCGATGTCGACGACCAGATCCAGCCGCAGCCCGCGCCGCGCGGCGCCGTGGCGACGCATCAGGTCCGCAAGCCAGCCGCCTGCGAAGTCCTCCGACACGCCGATCCGCAGCTTGGCATCGACGGCGTCACCCGTTCCCAGCCTGGCCCGTGCTTCCTCGCTCAAGTTGAGCATCGCCCGCGCGTAGCCGAGCAGCGTCTCGCCATGCGCGGTCAGCGTCACGCTGCGCGTATTGCGCACGAGCAGCGCCTGCCCGACCTGTTCCTCGAGGCGAACGATCTGCGCGCTGACCGCGGACTGGCTGAGGTTCAGCCGCCGCCCGGCGCGGGTGAAGCTGCGCACGTCGGCAACCGCAACGAAGGTATGAAGCAGCGCCGTGTCGAGAGGAGGATTCATTCATCACCGATCCGGGTTAATTTGATCAATTAATATCGTTTCCGGATTATAGGCCGGCCGGATAGGCTGTGAAGCGCGGTGGGCGAGCGCGCATCGGGCGCGCCGTCGTCACCCTTGGCAAGGACCGGCGCCATGACACGCGTACTCTATATCGAAGGCTCACCCAACAAGGCTTATTCGGCGTCCATCGAGGTGTGCGATGCGTTTCTCGACGCGTACCGGCATGCCCATCCCGATCACGAGATTCGGAAGCTCGATATCTGGGATCTGCCGATGCCCGAATTCGACGGCGCCGCGCTGGCCGCGAAATATGCCGGGTTGAGCGGCACGGCGTTGACGCCGGAGCAGGCGGTAGCGTGGCAGCAGATCGAACGGCTCGCGGCGCCGTTCCACGAAGCGGACAAATTCCTGTTCGGCGTGCCGCTGTGGAATTTCAGTATTCCGTACAAGCTCAAGCACCTGATCGACGTGATCTCGCAGAAGGATGTGTTGTTCACGTTCGACGCAGCGGGGTTTGCCGGCAAGCTGGCCGGCAAAAAGGCGGCGGTGGTCTATGCACGCGGGCTCGCCTACCAGGCGCCGGGGTCGTTTACGCCGGCCGCCGAGTTCGATCTGCAGCGCCCTTACATGGAAACGTGGCTCAAGTTCGTGGGCGTGACGGATGTCACCGGAATCGTCGTCGAGCGCACGTTGTTCGGTGCGGACGGGAAGGTCGATCGGAGCCGGGCGATCGACGAGGCACGGGCGATCGCGCGGACGTTCTGACGTTGACGGCCCCGCGCAGCCGGCGCGGGTTGACTCAGCGCCCGCCCTGGGCGATGGCGAGCGCGACGCCGAAGCCCACCAGCACGCATCCGAACGTGCGATCGATCCAGTGCCGCAGCGACAGCAGGCGATCGCGGACAGCCGTGGCCGAGAAACAGAGCGCCACGAGGCCGAACCAGCCGGCATGGGCGGCCGCGATGAATGCGCCGTAGCCGATCTGCACGATCAACGGCGTGTCGGGCCGGACTGCCTGCATGAACAGGCTGACGATGAACACCGTGGTTTTGGGATTCAGCGCATTCGTCAGAAAGCCCGTGCGCAGCGCGGCGAGATCGGACAGCGGCGCCACGGCGGTGTCGGCTTGCACGCCGCCGGCTTTCGTCATGAGCATCCTTGCGCCGAGGTAGACCAGGTAGATCGCGCCGATCAGCTTGACGGTATTGAAGAGCCACGCCGACTGACGAATCAGCAGCCCGACGCCCAGCAGCGTGTAACTCACGTGAACGATCACGCCGAGCCCGATCCCGCATGCGGTGAGTACGCCGGAACGACGCGACAGCATCAGGCTGTTGCGCGTGACCATCGCGAAGTCCGGCCCCGGGCTGATGACGGCCAGCAGCGTGATGGTGACTACGACTATCAATTCGGTCATGGCGTTGCTCCTGCGACGGATATGTTGATGGCACAATCGTATCCATCGTGCTTCATCGGGAAAAACGATGATTTCTGACCAGAACGGTGAGTCTGAATCACAATCGATCCGTACCGGCCTGCCGTCGCTGATGGCGCTGCGGTGTTTCGAGGCGGCGGCGCGTCACGAGCATTTCAGCCGCGCGGCCGACGAGCTGTGCCTGACCCATGGCGCGGTCAGTCGCGCGGTGCGTCTGCTCGAGGACGATCTGGGCGTGGCGCTGTTCGAGCGGCGCAGCCGTCGCGTGTTCCTGACCGAGGCGGGCCGCACCCTCGCGCAGGCCGTCCATGACGGCCTGGGCCTGATGCGTCACGCCGCCCACGCCTTGCGTACCGACGCTGCCCGGGCGCGGCGTTCGGTCCTGTCGTGCGAGCCGACGCTCCTGATGCGCTGGCTGATGCCGCGCTGGCCGGATTTCCAGGCGCAGCATGCGGGCGTCGATATCCATCTGGCCGCTGCCGGCGGGCCGTTCTCGTTCGACAGCGGCATCGACATGGCGATTCGTCGCAACGATTTTGCGTGGCCGGCGGCGTATCACGCCGAGCATCTGTTCGCCGAACGCGTGGGGCCGGTTTGCCGGCCGGACAAGGTCGGTGCGTGGTTTGCGTCGCGTCGCGGTGCTGCCCGCGCGCTGAAGCCCGACGCTGTGCGACTGCATACACGCACTCGGCCGGACGCATGGAATGCCTGGGCGGCGGCGGCGAATCAACCGGCCGCGAATGGGCGCGGGCAGCGGTTCGACCATTTCTATTTCAGTCTGCAGGCGGCCGTCGCGGGGCTGGGAGTCGCGATCGGACCGTGGCACCTGGTGCGCGACGACATCGAAAGCGGTGTGCTGGTTGCGCCGATGGGGTTCGTCGAGGATGGATCGGATTACTACCTGTTGACGCCGACGCCGGCGATGGACGGGAGTGCGTACGCGGCGTTGCTGGGATGGTTGAGGGCGATGGTCTGACGACGGCTGTCGGGCGCGCTTTCGAATGACCGGCGAAGCGCGTGCCCGGATGCGCGGCACACCATGCGATCCTGCGCGCCGCGAGAGCCGGTACTTCGTCGGCGCTCGCATCGATATCGACGCCCCCGGCAATATCGCCGCTCGTCGGGCAAACGCCACCTCGAATCGAAATAAAGCATGAATGGACTTCCCGATGCTTGCTCGTGTCGGCCAGCGAACGGAAAATGCATCGATCGGGGCGCGCGCTGCAAGCAGGATACCGAATTGCCGGCCGAATGTTCGCGGCCGATTGCCCTGGCTCGACGCTGCGGGGGCCGGCAGGAGGTCGATCGGCTTTACCGGAAATGACGCGTGATGGTGCGGGCGTCGCTAAAAGAATGCCGGTGCGTGTTTTATCTTTGCAACGAATGAGCGCCGATGAAATCACCGTCATTCTTCATCTTTTTGACACGGCTTTTAACGGCACATGGGCAAGCCGGGGCGCGTCAGGCTGCAGCAAATATTTCGCGTTGCCTTTAAATCCGCATCCTTTACCCGAAGATCGACGACGAGGCGAAGCCATGCAACTTCAAACCGGTAATTTATTCGCCGTCGACGGGCGGCGCGGCGGCGACGAGCGAATCGACATGCTCGTCACGGGCCCGCGCGTAAACGTCGAGCGGATCGTATCGATGGGGCATGCGAGCCCGGACGGGTTCTGGTATGACGACCCGCGGGCCGAATGGGTCGTGCTGCTGTCCGGCGCGGCCGTGCTCGAATTCGAAGAGGATGCGACGCGGCTCGATATGCGCGCCGGAGATTACGTGCTGATCGAGCCGCATTGCCGTCATCGTGTCGCATGGACGCATGACGAAGTGCAAACCGTCTGGCTTGCGATCTATTATGAACGCTGAAGAAAGGATGGGCGTGCGGCACGATCGGTGGATTGACCTGTGCGCGACACGCCGATCGGGCAAAACCTCGTCGACCGGAGCGGCTTTGGAATGCCGCCGGTATCGATGCGCCAATCAATGCCCAAATTGCCGGACAGCGTGTCGAATCACGCGCCGGCCCATGCGGGGAATCTTATTCCTGGATCAGGAATCGATTGCGATTCTTCGCATCCTTGATCCATGCAGGTGCGCGACCGCGGCCCGACCAGGTCGCCCCGGTCTTCGGATCGCGATACTTTGCCTGCACGGGAGCGCCCGACTGTCTGGCCGGCCGACCGCGGCGCGTACCGAAAATGTCTTTTTCGGTAATGCCGTATTCCGCGACTTTGGTGCGGATGTCGTCGACGACCGCCTGGAATTCAGCGGCGCGCGCTGCTTCGGCTTTCTCGGCCAAAGCGTCCATTTGAGCTTTCAGTTCCTTGTAAGTTGCCATATATCACTCTTCAGGTTGTGTCCATACATGATAGCGGTTTCAACCGGAAATGACGAAGAAAATTGCGCCGACTACGAATTGTATTGCGGATATGGCAATGCACGACTGCTTCGAACACCTGAGAAGTCGTTTGATTGGATCGTTTGCGTCCGATCTTCTCATGCGGGACAAGCTTCGGAGACTCAATTATTCTTTATCTTTTTTCAGAAGGATTGGGGAATTCACTGATGAACAGGGATGACAAACTCAAACAGGTTGCGGCCGAATTCGGATTCGATCCGGACGAAACGATCAGGATCGGCGGAAAGTACACGCCCGTCCTGGTCGACGGAACGACGGCCTACGTCGCCGGCCAGATTCCGCGAATCGGGGAAGTCGTGCATTTCGTCGGCATCGTGGGCGAATCCGTTTCGCTGGACGACGGCCGTCGCGCGGCCGGCATTTCCG
Source organism: Burkholderia sp. MSMB1078WGS (assembly GCF_001528895.1). Lineage (NCBI taxonomy): Bacteria > Pseudomonadati > Pseudomonadota > Betaproteobacteria > Burkholderiales > Burkholderiaceae > Burkholderia > Burkholderia sp. MSMB1078WGS. The sequence goes on from NZ_LPDI01000114.1 coordinate 122,484, forward strand.
CACTGCGCGCGCTGGCGCTGATCCGCAAGCAGTGCGGCACGCTCGATGCGATCGCGACGGTGCCGCGCATGACCGTGCACGTGCGAAGCGCGCCCGGCTTCACGATGCAAAGCGAGGTGGCCGATGGCGCGTCGGACGTGTTGTATGCAGTGCTCGGCGACGCCGGCGTCCATACGCGCACGTCGGTCGGTGTGCTGCAATTGCCGAAGGGCGCGTCGGTCGAAGCCGATTTCATTTTCGGGCTGAATCGCAGCGGCGCCGCTGGTTGACCGGGCATGGCCGCGCCGACGGAACGGGCCGCCTTGCGTCGATCGGCGCGCCGTGCGCGAGCGGGCGGCTTCGGGCGTCATCGCGGTCCGTTCATCGAATGCGCGGAAGAACGAATGCGGACTCCGGTAGCCGGGCAGGAAGACGATCTGACCGGAGGGTAGGTCCGAGCGATCGAGGTCATGCCGCGCGAGCTTCGCGCGAACTTACCGCCGGCAGGGTTTTCAAGTTTGCACCATCGTCGCCGAGCCGCCGCTGCGCGAAGCGGTTCATCGCCGCAATTGCCCGGTTTCGACGAGCTGCTGAAAGAAGTCGTTCATCGACTCGGCGAGCGGGCGATAGCGGATGCCCAGTTCATTGCGGCTGCGACTGTTGTCCGCGCGCCAGGGCAGCCCGACGTTGCGCGCGATCACGCGGCGCGTCACGCTCTTGTTCGCGAGCGGGCCGACCAGCCACACCAGCCACTTCGGCAGGATGCGTCGCGGAATCGGATAGTCGGCGCCATACCGTTCCAGCAGCGTGGCGGCCATCGCCGGCAGGCTCGTGTCGTGCGCCGAGACGATGTAGCGGCCATTGGCGCTCGGCAAGAACGCCGCACGCAGATGCGCGTCGGCCACGTCGCGGACGTCCACCGCGCCCATGCCGAGATCCGGCACGCCGGCCTTCATCGTGCCGTCGCCCATCTGCCGGACGATCTCGAAGCTCTCCGACGTCGCGTACGGATTGATGCCGGGCCCGATCACGAGCGACGGATTGATGGTGACGAGATCCCAGCGTTGCTGCCGGCGGGCGATTTGCCACGCTTCGCGCTCGGCGACCGTCTTCGAATACGAATAGGGTTGATGGGTGAGCGACGAACTGGTGTTCCAGATTGCTTCGGTGAACATACCGTCGGGCGTCGCAGCGAGATCGGCGTTGTCGCCGTAGATCGCCGCGCAACTGCTGGTCAGCACGACGCGCCGCACCGACGGCATGCGGTTGGCCGTCTCGAGTACGTTGCGCGTGCCGAGCAACGCCGGATCGACCAGCTCCTTCTGCGGATCGCGAACGGTGACCGTGAATGGCGACGCGGTGTGGAACACGATCGCGCAACCCGTCATCGCGTCCTCGTACGACCCGGGTTCGAGCAGGTCGGCGCGGAAATAGCGGATCGTGCCGGGCTTGCCGGCCGCGATGCGCTGGAGATGTTTCAGCTTGTCCGGGCTGTCGGGGTCGCGGACGGCCGCATGGACCGTCAGGCCCGCCTCGAGCAACCGCTGCACGAGCCAGCCGGCGACGTATCCGGTTGCGCCCGTCACCATGACGGGGAGGTCGGTATCGATATTCACGGACGGGATTCCGTTGCGGAGGGGATGCACCATGATGCCGCTTTTTGCAAGTCATTTCACTCGCCACGCGTGTCGATCGACATGCAAGGGGTGACAGGCGGCGCGATACCGGTGGCCTGCAGCGATGCTCGGGATCGCTGACGGTTCCGGATTCGGCGAACGGGCCGCGCGGCGGTATGCCGGCGGCCATTGACGCGTCGCGTCGTGTCCGTTTACGCTCGTCACCGATCTCATGTCGGGGCCGATCGATGAACGACGACGCGACAGAGCGGGTGATCGAATTCGCCAGGCACGTAATCGGCTACATGCAATCCGCTTTTCCCGGCTGGCGCGAAGTTTACGTTTGCTTCAGCGCACCGGGCGACGGGCAGTACGGCGCGCGTGCGTCATATGCGACGGCGGCCGGCGTCGAGCTGGTGTCGACCATGGAGCACCGCGATTTCATCGGCGGGATCATGCGCATCGGGCCGCAACTGCGCGACGCGCTCGCAAACGACGGCAGGACATTCCGCGCCGCGCTGTTTCGCGCCAATGCCCGGTTTTCCTATCGAATGGATTACGACTGGAACGACGCCGCACGCTGGAACATCACGAAGCTCGGCGGCGCATCCGGGCTCCCGGACGGGCTGGAGCCGCTGGACTGACGGGGGCGGCGGGTTGCGCGCGCACCGGCGACGGATGCAAAACCGCGTTAACACTTTGACGAACGGCCGACGATACGGACGCGATCGAAGGGCGAACTGATCCGGATCTCGGGCCGTATCGCGCATGAACTCGAACACAACGGCGGTGGCAACTGGGATGCCGATTTCAGGAAGATGGCCGATGCGTTCGCGGCGATCGTGCGCACCGGCACGTCGCTGCCGGCGGCCGATTTGTCAGACGTGGAAGCCGTCATGCAGGACGTCAAGCGCCAATCCGGCGACCCGGCGCAACTGTGCCGGCTCGCGGTGGCGTGGGTGCGCCTGAACCCCGATCCGCTCGAACTCGCGCCGCCGCCCTATCGTCGGTAGCGCACGGCAGCGTCGCCTTGCGGAGCCGACCGGCCACCCACGCCGGCCGTTCCGGCTCCCCGGCATTTCCGTCAGTCATTACCCGACCGATATCGGCCGGCATCCCCACTTTTGGGGATGCCGCGGCCGGGCGGTACGCCTACGATGAACACCGGGGTACCGGCACCGGATATCGCCGGAACACTCGAACAGGTCTGTCGTTGCTTCGTCGATCGCTGTGCGCGTTCGCACAGTCGACTGACACGGTCGTCGCGTACGCTGGCGTGCAACGTGTGCGGTGCATCGTCGGCGCCGCGCGCGGTGGCGCGTTGATGACCGAAGGCCTGATGCCGTATTTCGGGGGAGTTTCAATCACTATGCTCGCACGAGACTATGTGGAACGAGAGCTCTCGCATATCCAGCGCATGGTGGCGCTGCTGGACAGCGAGACGGACCTCGACGACGTGTCGATGTCGGGGGCGGGGCGCGTCAGGCATCCGAGATACTGGCGCGGGCGTATCGAGGAACTGATGTCGACGCCCGACGTGCCGCGTCACGTCAGAACGCTGAGCGAAGCTGTGCTCGCGAAGATCGACGAGATGGAAGTGCGGTTCGCGACGATGAAGTAAGTGCATCGTCGAGTCGGGCAGCGAAAAACGTTTCGTCGCGCCGTCGGCTGCGTGCTTTCATCCGGATGTCATCGCGTCGATCGACGCTGCGCAGGCGCCCTTCTGCGTCGACGCGGATTGCGCCGCCATGTCCGAAACGGCCATTACGTCAGACGAGAAACGGTAGAAAACGTGGTATTTCGATCAAACCCGCATCGACGATTTGAACAATGAGGCCGATTGACTAAGATGCCCGAACGGCGTTCGACAAAAACGCATGGCGCGGGGTGGCCAGATGCAGATGAACGGGTGGGTTCCGTCGGCATGGATCGATGACGTCTACGCTGCGGCGCTGGGCGACCAACGATGGGAAGCGGTGCTGGACGGGCTGCGTCTGTCGGTCGGCGTGCGCATGGCCATACTGCTGTCGTTCGACGATGCGGCACGGCTGCCGGCGATCGAGCAGGTGGCCGGCGACGATCCGTCATGGGTCGCCGCGTGCCTGCACCGCTACAACGCCGAGTTCCACCTGTACGACCCGGTCGTGCCGGTTGCCGCGGACTGGCCCGCAGGGCGCTGGTTCGAGGACGTGAAGCATCTGTCGGTGCGGCAGCGCACACATGGCGTGTTCTATCGGGAATTCATGCAGCCGTTCGGGCTCGGCGGCATCTCGGGCCTGTACATCCATCACGGCGACGGTGCGGGCGCTTTCCTCAGCGTACAGAGCGGCCTCGAATCTCAAGGGCTGTCCGACGAGCAGCGTCGCACCATCGAAATCATGGGCGCGCACATCAGCCGCGCGCTGCGCATCCACGCGCGCATCGGCGAGCTCGAAGCGCGCGTGGCCGCCGCGGAATCGGCGCTCGATGCGGTGCCGGTGCCGGTGTTCCTGCTCGGCGCCCAGCGCGAACTGCGCTATACGAACCGCGCGGCCGATCAACTGATCGCCGCCGAACCGGCGCTGCGGATCGTGAGCGGCCGGTTCGCGCCGGAAGGCTGCGTCGACGACGCGCAATGGCGGCATGCATTCGCACGCGGCGGGCTGTTGCTGCGTCGTGCGACGGGCGAGCCGCTGCCGCTTGCGCTGATTCCCGTTCCCGAGCAGTCGCGCCTCGCGCGCGAGCGGCCCGGCGTTGCGGCACTGATGACGGCCGCCGACCTGCGTTCGCCGGCAGCGCGCGCGCAGCGCTTGCGGGTGTTCTACGGGCTGTCGTCGGCGGAAGCCGAGCTCGCGGTGCTGCTGTGCTGCGACGGGCGCTCGCCGCAGGAGTGTGCGGCGCTGCGCGGCGTGTCGATCGGCACGGTCCGCGCGCAGATCAAGTCGATCTACACGAAAACGGACGTGGCGCGCGCAGCCCAGCTCACGTCGCTCGTCATGCAGACCTGAGCGATCGATATGCGCAGATGCGGCGGCGTTGTTACCTATCCGCCGCCGATTCCCTGCAGTATCTTGCCGGTCCCGCCGCAGACGGTGCAGGGTTGACCTTCCACCCTGCCGGTGCCGCGGCAGACGCGGCACGTGTCCTCGCCGATGCCCGGCGCATTGGCCGGGCCTTCGTCGCCGGCATTCGGCGGGGTAGCCGGCTCGGGGGTCGCCGATGGCTTCGTGGTCGACATCGCTGGCTCCTTTCGCGTCGGATGCGATGACGGCGAGCATCGCGCGTGCCTGGCAGGCGGAGCGCGCGACGACGGTTTCCCGCGCGTTCGCGAGAACGAATTGGCGTACACGTGAACCACGGCCGCCGGCGCGGGTCGTCGGCCGTGCGCCACGGACCCGAATCGCGTCATGCGGAATGCGGGCCGGCGCATGCTCGTGGCATCGCAACGGCGTGGCGATGGTGTGATCAGTCATCCTATAACGATGGCAAGCGAAGCGAAAGAAGACCGTCGGATGTCGGGAAGCCATGCCTTCGGCGTCCGATTCGCATGCCGACCCGTTTCCGGAAAACGTTTCGCGGAAAAGCGTAAAACTGGAGAAGGCGATTCCCTGTTTCCTGCCGAAAACCTTGGATGGCAGCGGTTATAGGGGTATGCACCAAGTGAGTTAAACGGTTAACCGACGTACATTCGCTGAACACGTCATACGACGTATGACTCTGCGGTTCGAGGAAGCGTATCGGCGAAGCCCGCGCGGGCCGGCGGATCGCGGCACAACAACGATCGACCATCAAGGAGACTCACCATGAAACACCGATTCCCCGGCTCCCGTGCCGCCCTGGCCGTCGCACTGATGGCCGGCTTCGCGATGTCCGCGCAGGCGCGCGTGTTCCGCTCGGCGGACGTGCACGGCGACAACTTCCCGACCAACATGGCCGTGAAGTTCATGGGCGACGAGCTGTCGAAGCAGACGGGCGGCAAGGATTCGATCAAGGTGTTCGGCAACAGCGCGCTCGGCTCCGAGAAGGACACGGTCGACCAGGTGCGGATCGGCGCGATCGACATGGCGCGCGTGAACGGCGCGTCGTTCAACGAGATCGTGCCGGAATCGCTGATCCCGTCGTTCCCGTTCCTGTTCCGCGACATCGACCATTTCCGCAAGGCGATGTACGGCCCGGCCGGCCAGAAGATCCTCGATGCGTTCACCGCGAAGGGGATGATCGCGCTGACGTTCTACGAGAGCGGCGCGCGCTCGATCTACGCGAAGCGCCCGGTGCGCTCGCCGGCGGACATGAAGGGGCTGAAGGTGCGCGTGCAGCCGTCCGACCTGATGGTCGACGAGATCAAGGCGATGGGCGGCACGCCCACGCCGATGCCGTTCGCCGAGGTATACACGGGCCTGAAGACGGGGCTCGTCGACGCGGCGGAAAACAACCTGCCGTCGTACGAGGAAACCAAGCATTACGAAGTCGCGCCCGATTACTCGGAGACGCAGCACGCGATGACGCCGGAAGTGCTGGTGTTCTCGAAGAAGGTCTGGGACACGCTGTCGCCGCAGGAGCAGGCGGCGATCAGGAAGGCGGCGGCCGATTCGGTGCCGTACTACCAGAAGCTGTGGACCGCGCGCGAAGCGTCGGCGCAGCAGATGGTGACGAAGGGCGGCGCGAAGATCCTGCCGGCCGCGCAGATCGACCGCGCGGCGTTCGTGAAGGCGATGCAGCCGCTGTGGACCAAGTATGAAAAGACGCCGCAGATGAAGCAGATCGTCGACGAGATCGAGGCCACCAAGTGACGCGTCGCACTTCCCTGAACGGCGCGGCGGCCGCGGGCTCGCCGGCCGCCGCCCCCGACGGCGCAGCGCCGGCGCCGCCGCACGCCGTGCCGCTGTTGCGCTGCGTGAACGACCTGCTGTTTCGCGTGCTGGCCGTGATCGCATCGGCGTGCCTCGCGGTGCTCACGGTGCTGGTGTTCTACGCGGTCGTGATGCGCTACGCGTTCGACAACGCACCGGATTTCGTCGAGCCGATCGCGCTGCTGCTCGTGATCGTGATCGCGATGTTCGGCGCGGCGATGAAGGTGCGCGACGGCGGCCATATCGGCCTCGATTCGCTGGTGCGCCGGCTGTCGCCGAAGGCGCGCACGGTCGTCGTCGCGATCCAGCACCTGAGCCTGATCGCGTTCGCGATCATGATCATGATCGGTTGCGGCAGCATGGCCGCCGAGACGATGGGCGACCGCATTCCGATCATCGGGCTGCCCGAAGGCGTGCGCTACCTGATCGCGATGCCCGCGGCGGTTGCGATCGTCCTCTTCTCGCTCGAGCACCTGCTCGCGCTTCGTCGTTCTTCGTCGGGACAATAACGCCATGGAACTCGCGATCCTGTCCGTCAGTTTTCTGATATTCCTCGTCCTCGGCGTGCCCGTGTCGTTCGCGCTCGGCATTTCGTGCGTGCTGACCTACATGGTCGAAGGCCTGCCGATCGCGACCGCGATGCAGGCGATGATCTCGGGGATGAACGCGTTCTCGTTCCTCGCGGTGCCGTTCTTCATCTTCTCCGGCGAACTGATGCTGCATGGCGGCATCGCGGACCGGATCCTGCGCTTCGCGCAGGCGAGCGTCGGCCACTTCCGCGGCGGCCTCGGGATGGCGAACGTCGTCGCGTGCACGCTGTTCGGCGGCGTGTCGGGCTCGCCGACCGCCGATACGTCGGCGATGGGCGGCGTGGTGATTCCGCTGATGAAGCGCGAAGGCTACAGCGCCGCGTACGCGGTCAACGTGACCACGCATGCGTCGCTCGCCGGCGCGCTGATGCCGACGTCGACCAACATGATCATCTACGCGTTCGCCGCGCAGGGCATCACCGGGATGCTGCACGGCCAGCCGGTGAGCGGCGTGTCGATCGGCGACCTGCTGTTCTCGGGGCTCCTGCCGGTGTTGTGGGTGATGGGCTTCGTGCTCGCCGCCGCGTACTGGCAGGCCGTGCGTCACGGCTATCCGCGCCGCGCAGACGGCTCGTCCGCGCTGCCGCGGTTTCCCGGCTGGTATGCGGTGCTGCGCAGCTTCGTCGGCGCGGTGCCCGGGCTGATGGTGATCGCGATCATCCTCGTGTGCGTCGCGAAGGGCATCGCCACCGCGACCGAAGCGGCCGCGATCGCCGTGGTCTACTCGCTCGTGCTGACCGCGGTGGTCTACCGGACGCTCACCGCCGAGAAGTTGCGCCGCGCGCTGTCGCATGCGGCGCGCACGACGGGCGTCGTGCTGCTGCTGATCGCGGTGTCCAACATGCTGCGCTTCCAGATGTCGTACCTGGAGATTCCGGATGCGATCGAAGGGTTGCTGAAGCAGTCGACCGCGGCGCCGTGGCTGATGCTGCTGTACATCAACATCATCCAGGTGTTTCTCGGCACGTTCGTCGACATGGCCGCGCACATCCTGATCACGACGCCGCTGTTCCTGCCGATCGCGATGGCGTGCGGCGTCGGGCCGGTGCAGTTCGGGATCATGCTGCTGCTGAACTGCTCGCTCGGTCTCGTGCACCCGCCGATCGGGTCGGTGCAGTTCGTCGGCTGCGCGATCGGCAACGTGTCGATCGGCGAGACCACGAAGATGGCGTGGCCATACTATCTGGCGATCTTCAGCGCGATCAACATCGTCACGTACCTGCCGTTCTTCTCGACGTGGCTGCCGAGCCTGATCAGCGGGCACGCGGTGTTCTGACGGCGTGCTTCGCCCGTCGCGGCGCCGGACGACCGAGGTGGTCCGGCGCCGCGCTCGCATGCGCGGCGTGCTTGCCGGGCCGTCGCGACGCGGCTGCTCAATCCTGCCGCCCATCCGGCTCGACGTCGCCGTCGGCCGACCGCTCGTCGCGCCAGTCCGCCAGCGCGCGCCACAGCGCCGGGCGCGCATGGTCGCGCGGCGGCAACCGGATCACGTAAGCGACGCCGCGCACGTTCACCACGACGCCCGAGTCGGGCAACGGGCCCGGGATGCCGGAGAACGAATGCTCGTCGGTGTCCGGTTCGGCCATGGTGTGCGGGCCGGGCGAGTGTCGAAACATCATGCGAAATCTCCGTGGCGCCGCGCAGCGGCGCGTCAGTAGCGGACCCGGCCGATCAGGCCCAGCGGATCGACGGCGTGCTGGACGGCGGCGGCGACCTGCCGTTGCGCGGCCGGCACGTGCTTGCGGTAGTACGCGATATTGACGGGCCCGACGCCGTGCTCCGCGCTGAAGCAGCCGCCCGCGCGCGCGACGCGGTCGTACAGCGCGCCGCGCAGCGCCATCTGCTGCAGCGGCCCGTAGCGTTGCGCGTCGGCATGCGGAATCGACACGACGAGATGGCAGCCGCCGTCGCCGAAATGGCCGAACGCATGACAGCGCAGCGCCGGATGCGCGGCCGCGAGCCATTGCTCGGCATCGGCGACGAATCCGGCCAGCGCGCCGCGCGGGAACGACACGTCGAACGACAGCGGCATGCCGTCCTGCGCGACCGCGGCCGGCAGCGCGTCGCGAATCCGCCAGAACCGTTCGGCCGGCGCGCACGCCGCGTCGAGCACCTCGTGTCGTTGCGCGAGCGCGTCGAGCGTCGCGACTGCACGTTCCTCGAGCAGCGCATCGAGCCCGGGCATGCCGGTCGCGATCTCGACGAGCGCGTAGCATGCGGCGGTGTCGGCCTCGAACGGCACCCGCAACGCCGGAAACACGGCGGCGACGCGACCGACCGCCGCCGCCGACATGAATTCGAACGCCGACAGCATCTCGCCGAATGCACGCTCGAATGCGAGCAGGCCGGCGAGCGCCGCGTCGTACGACGCGAACGCGACGAACGCCGCGCACGACGACCGTTCGAGCGGCGCGAGCGCGAACGACACGGCCGTCACGAGCCCGTTCGCGCCATTCGCGCCGATGAAGCACTGTGCGACGTCGAAGCCGGCGTTGCGCTTGCGCAGTGGCGCGAGCGCGTCGATCACGGTGCCGGCTTCGTCCGCGAGCACGACTTCGACGCCGAGCACGTGACGGCGCACGTCGCCGTACTTGATCAGGCGGCTGCCGCCCGCGTTCGCGCCGACGAGGCCGCCGGCCGCCGGATCGCTGCCGAGATCGATCGGCACGCAGAGCCCGGCTTCGCCTGCCACCCGATTGAGGTCGGACAGCCGCACGCCGGCCTCGACCGTGATGCTGCGATTGGCCGGATCGAACGCGCGCACGGCGCGCATCCGCTCGAACGACACCACGCATTGCGTGCCGCTGCGATCGGGCACGGCGGCGCCGACGAGCCCGGTGCGCGCGCCCTGGGCGACGAGCGCGATCCGGTGCGCGACGGCGACGCGCACGAGCGCGCGCGTGTCGGCGGTCGACGCCGGCCGCGCGACGCCGAGCGGCACGCCGCCGTAGCGCGCGACGTCGGTCGCATACGGCTCGCACGCCGCGCCGTCGAGCCAGCCGTCGCCGAGCGCCGCGGCGAGCGCGTGCCGTTGCGCGGCGTGTGCCGCATGGGCGGGCAGCGCGTTCATCGTCAGCCTGCCCGCGCGAGCTGCTTGCGCAGCCGGCCGCGCACGATGACCAGTGCGATCAGCGGCACGACGCCGCCCCACAGCGGGCTGTGGCGCATCGCGATCGACACCGCGAGCGCGACGACGGTGACGGCGAGCAGCACGAGCGACAGCGAACGCGTGCGCGCGTGGTCGACGAACGCACCGTCGACGAAGCCGCCGTCCGACCAGGCGGTATGGACGATGCCGACCACCAGCACGCAGACGAGCATCGCGGCCGGCCCGAGTTCCTCGCCCCACAGACGGCTACCTGTCGGCGAGACGAGCGCGAGCACCGCGCCGATCACGAGGAACAGGTCGACGCCGATCGCGATGCTGTTGCGCTCCGCGCGGCGGATCAGCCACGCGCCATGCACGAGCGCGAGCACGCCGCCGATCAGGAACGCGTGGGTCCAGCGCAGGCCCGGCTGCTCCGGGCCGAGCCGGCCGTAGAACAGGAACACGATCGCCGGCAGGAAGTTGCTCGCATGCAGCAGGTAGTCGGTTATGGGATGGTTCGATTTCATCGGTGTCTCTCCTTCGTCGAAACGGCGTGGCGACGCGTCAGGCGTCGTGCCAGCGGAACAGTCGCGCGGCGGCGAACAGGAACAGCGCGGTGCACGCGGTCATGCCGAGCAGTTGCGGCGCGAGCTGCGCGTACGGTGCGCCGTCGACCAGCGCGCCGCGCAGCGCGACGGCGAACTGGTTGGTCGGCAGGAACGCGAGCCCGGCCTTCAGCCACGCGGGCGCGTCGTGCATCGGGATCGTCAGGTCGCTGAAGAACAGCAGCGGGTAGTAGGTGACGTTGCACGCGAGTTCGGCCGCCGCGAGCGACCGGGTGCGGCTGGCCAGCAGCACGCCGATGCTCAGCACCATCGCCGCGCCGAGCAGCACGATCGGCAACGCGCGCAGCCCGTCCGGCGTCGCGATCGGCAGCGCGATGCCGAACGCGACGCGTGCGACCGTCAGCAGCACGAGCGCCGACAGCGCCATCATCGCCATGCGCGCGACGATCAGCGCGGCGAGGAACACGCTGCGGGAGACCGGGAAGCACACGTACAGCTTGAACGTATTGCGCTCGCGCAGCGCGGCGATCGCGGTGGTCGTCGAGTTCAGGCCGATCGCCATGAACGCCATCACCAGGATGCCGGTCGCGAAGAACGCGCCGTAATCGAACGGCCGGCGCGTCGGCGCGGCATTCTCGAAGCGCGCCTGCGCGGCCGGCAGCCCGAGCCGCTGCGCGGCGCAGCGCGCGAGCGCGATCTCGACGACGCGGGACGCGGCCTTGACCGCGAGCGGGCCGTTGAAGTCGTAGCGGATCGTCGCCGGCGTGCGTTCGTCGGCGCCGAGCACGACGGTCACGCGATCGGCCGGCGCGCCGCGGCCGCCGAAGGTCGCCTTCACCGTGTCGCTGTGCGACAGGCTGTCGACGATCTGCGCTTCGCATGCGCGGCTGTACGGCGTCGCGCCGCCGGGCGCGTCGAACGCGATGTCGGCCGTGCCGAGCGAGCCCGAGCCGCCGAACGCGAACAGCATCACGCTCAGCAGGAACACCGGAAACACGAGCGTCCAGAACAGCGACGAGCGGCTGCGCAGATAGCCGAGCAGCTCGTTGCGCACGAGGATCAGGAACACCTTAGTCATGGGTCGGGCCCTCGGTGCACAGGCGCAGCAGGTCGCCCAGCGTGCTCGGCGCGAGCGCGAGATGCTGGATGCCGCGTTCGCCGACGATCCGGTGCACGTTCGGATGCAGCGTCGTATCGCCGAACGCCTCGACCACGTGCGCGGCCGACACGCGCACGCCGGTCACGCCGGGCAGCGCCGCGAGCCGCTCGTGCAGCGCGCGCGCGTCGGCTTCGTCGCGGCAATGCAGGACCGCGCGCGCATCGCCGACGAGCTCGGCGCGCAGCGTGTCCCGGTCGCCCTGGTAGCGCACGCCGCCGTCGCGCACCCAGACGAGATCGTCGACCACGCTCAGTTCTTCCTCGGAATGACAGATCATCGCGACGCTCGCGCCCCGCGCGCGATGGCGCAGCAGGTCGATCACGACGCCCGCATAGCGGCGGTCGAGGCCCGTGAACGGCTCGTCGAGCACGGCCAGCTCGGGCCGGTGCGCGAGCGCGACGTACAGGTCCACGCGCTGGCGCTGCCCCTTCGACAGCGCGCGGCACGGCTTGTCGAGCAGTTCGGCGATGCCGAGCGCATCGGCGATCGCCGCATCGGTGTGCGCGTACATCGCGCGGTGCAGCGCGACGATCTCCGAGACGCGCAGATGATCGGGATACTCGACCTTCTGCAATTGCGCGCCGATCCGCTGCAGCGACCGCGAATCGCGCATGAAGCGTTCGGCCGGCACGTCGAGCACGCGCACGTCGCTGCCGCCGCGCCGGAAGCCGAGCAGCGTTTCGAGCAGCGTGGTCTTGCCCGAGCCGTTCGGCCCGACGATCGCGGTGATCGCGCCGAGCCGGAACCGCACGTGGCGCGCGGAGAAACGGAAATCGCCGGCCGTGACGTCGATCGCGCGCGCGCCGAGCGCTGCGTCCGGCGCATGCGCATCGGGCAGCGGCGGCAGGCCCGCGCGCTGCGGCCGGTCGAACGCGGCGGGCGCGCCGAACATCGCGCGCACGGACGCAAGAAGCGAAACGCTCATCGTGGGCATCCTCAGTCGAACAGCATGACCTGCGTGTCGCGCGCACCGCGGTACGGGTTGCGGCCGTGCGCGACCAGCATGTTGTCGACGACGAGCACGTCGCCGGCCTGCCACGGGAACGCCCGCTCCTCGTCGTCGAGCGCGTCGTAGATCGCCACCAGATCGTCGAACGGCATCGGCGCGCCGTCGCCGTAGCGGATCTCGTACGGGAACGCGGCGCGCGCGCCGTACATGCGCTGCAGGTAGCGATAGCTGAGCTCGCCCATCGAACGCGGATTCGGGTGCTGCGCGCTCGCCTGGTTGAACCACACCGTCTCGCCGGTGCGCGGGTGCGTGCGCAGCGCGCTGCCGACGTGCGACACGGTCACGCTGCCGTCGTCGAGCCAGCGGCAGCCGACGCCGCGTTCCGCGCATAGCCGCTCGACCTCGTCGCGATCCGTCGTGCCGAATGCGTCGTCCCACGGCCGATGGTAGGCGGCGAACGGCAGGTTCGGGTTCGCCGCGAGGCCGTCGGCGCGGTCGCCCGGCGCCGCGAAATTGCGCAGGTACATCACGCCGCGTTCGGCGAACCGCTCGCGCAGCGCGGCCGGCACGCGCGCGGTCACGCGGCGCATGTCGCAGATCGGCGTCTCGCCGCCCGCGTCGGCCGGCTGCCGGCAGTAGAACGCGACGAGGCGCGGGAACGCGGGCATGTAGGCCATCTCCTGATGCAGCCCGATCCTGAACGGCGGCGGCATGCGGGTCGACTCGTAGACCTGGCCGTCGATCTGCCGGCGCGGGGCGGCGCCGGCCGTATAGCCGTTCGCGTGCGCCGGATAGAGCGCGCCGAGGCGGCCGAACGCGGCGGTGTCGGGTACCGCGAAGCCGCGCCACAGCAGCGCGCCGCATGCGTCGAGCAGCGTGTCGATCGTGTCGAGCCGCGAGCGGTACCACGCGACGAACATCTCCGGCGACGTCGCGAGTTCGGCACTGCGCGGCGTCACGCACAGCGGCAGCGTCGCGCCGGGCGCGACCGCCGCGCAGTGCACGTCGTCGGCGCCGAGCCGTGCGGCGGCATGGGCGGCGAGGAAGGCGAGATCGGTCATCGCTCAGGCCAGCGCCGGTTTCTTCAGCAGGATTTCGAAGCCGAGCGCGCCGAGCCCCGCGCTGGGGCTGTAGATCGACGCAACCGCCGCGAGGCCGGCCGCGGCGACGAGCGCGTGCGCTTCGTCGAGCGTGATCTTTTCCTCGACGTGGGTCGGCGGATAGTCGGCGGCCGCGCGCATCTCGGTGAAGCGGTCGAGCAGGTGCTGCGGCGCGTCGCGGCGCATGTCGTGCACGAGCGCGATGCCGCCCGGCTCCAGCACGCGGTACATCTCGGTCAGGCTGAGCGCCTTGTCGGGCAGGTGATGCAGCGTCGCGCGGCCGACCGCCATCGTCAGCGTGCCGTCGTCGAACGGCAGCGCGAGCGCGTCGCCGACGCGCATCTCGATCGTGTCGTCGAGCCCGAGTTCGCGGATGCGTGGGCGGCCTTCGTCGAGCATCGCCGGATCGAGGTCGATGCCGACGTAGCGCCAGCCGCGCATCGCCGGATCGGTCGCCAGGCGCACCGGCACGACGCCGGTGGCCGTGCCGATGTCGGCGATCGTGCCGGGCGTCATCCCGCGCGCCAGCTGGCGGATGCGACTGATGAACAGCAGGTCCCAGGGTTCGAGCGTTTCGGTGGCGAAGCGATCGTAGTCGTTCGCCGGGCGCAGGTTCTTGAGCAGCATGACGTTCCTTGTGCGAAAGGGTGAGGGTTCACAGCCAGCCGACCGGCACGGCGGCCAGGAGCCGTCGCGCGGTCGCGCTGTTGACGCCGAACGCGGGGCGGCGGCGCCGTTCGACCGCATGCGCGGCCATCGCCGCGATGCGTGCGCCGAGCCCGACGCCGACGCCCCACGACGGCGCGGCGACGCCGAGTTCGAGCAGCGTCGCGGCGGTCAGGAAATCGATGTTCGGCCGCAGCGCACGGCGCGCGTCGGCCTGCGCGCAGCACGCGTCGAACAGCGTCACGTAGCCGCCGTCGAAGCCGCATGCCGCGAACCGGCCGCGCAGGTGCGGCGGACGCGGATCGGCGACGAACAGCGGATGGCCGAAGCCGTACAGCGTGCGTTTCGCGTCGAGCGCCGCATCGATCGCCGTGCGCCCGGCCGCGTCGAGCGCGGCCGGCGGCGCGCCGGTGCCGCCCGGCACCGAGCGTGCGAGCGCCGCGAGCCACTGCATCGCTTCGAGCGCCGCGCCGACGTGCGACGGCCCGCTGGCGAGGAAGCCGGACGCGATCGCCTGCGCCAGCGTGACGCCGGTGCCGATCGCGACGCGCGGCGCGAGCACGGTCGGCGTGATGTAGCCGAAGCCGGCGTGCCAGGCGACGAGCAGCATGTCCATGGCCGCTTGCGCCGGCGCATCGCCGCGCGTCGCGCCGGTCAGCACGAGCATGCGCTGCGCTTGCGTCGCGGCCGCGTCGAGCGACGCGCGGCCGGCCGTGCCGGCGGCGAACGGCCGGCCCTCGATCGCCGCGTGCAGCAGGAACGGCGCGGCGGCCGCGCACAGCAGCATCGTGTCGAGATCGGCATCGTCCGGCGCCGGGCTGCGCACGCGCGCCGTCACGTCGTCGAGGCCGCGCAGCAGGCCGGACGCGGCCGCGAACACCGGCGCGACGCCTGCCGCGCCGAGGTCGGCGGCGACCGACTGGCCGACCGAGCCCGGCGCCAGCGCGTCGGCGAACGCCGCGAGCCGCGCGCCGAGCGCCGCCTCGTGCGCGCGATGCGCGGCGCTGCCGGGCGCGACGTCGAACCACAGATGCGCGAGCGCGCCTTCGAACGTCGTCGCCCCGATCAGCGCGTTCAGGTCGAGGTCGCGCACGCGCAGCGCTTCGGGGTCGAGCGTCGCGCCGTCGATGTCGGTGCCGCGATGGCGCGTCGCCGGGCGGCCCAGCAGGTTGCGCGGCGCATCGCCGGCCGCGTGGACGGAGGTGCCGGAATCGAGTGTCGTGTCCATGTCATTCCGCCGCGGCGAGTTCGTCGCTGCTGACGCTGATCGCCGCGTGCGCCATCGCGGCGATCACGGCCGCGTGCTGGTCGACGACGGGCAGCACGTTCGCGAAGTAGTAGCGCGCGCTTTTCAGCTTGCCGCGATAGAACGCGAGCTCGGCCGGCACGTCGGCCGTTCCGGGCGCGTCGAGCCGGCGCGCGGCGATCGTCGCCGATTCGAGCAGCACCCACGCCGACGTGACCACGCCGAACATCTCCAGGAAGCGCGTGTAGAACTGGCTGCTGCGATGCGTGTGGCCGTCCTGCACGTCGCGCGCGATGTCGTCGAGCGCGGCGGCGATCCGGTCGGCGCCCGCGCGCAGCGCATCGAACAGCGGCCGCAGCTCCGCATGCGTGCCGGGTTGATGCTGATGGGCGAGGAATGCGTCGAGTTCGTCGCGGTAGTACTGGATCAGCCGCGAATGACGGCCGAAGCCGAGCTTGTCGCGCACGAGGTCCTGCGCCTGGATGTAGTTCGTGCCTTCCCAGATCGACAGGATCTTCACGTCGCGTGCGTTCTGCTCGACGGGGCTCGCGTCGGTGTAGCCGAGCCCGCCGTGCACCTGGATCGCCGTCTCGCAGATGCGCCACGCCTGGTCGGAAATGAACGCCTTGCAGATCGGCGTCAGCAGCAGTTGCAGCTTGCGATGGCGTTCGATCTCGGCCGGGTCGGCGTCGGGCGTCGCTTCGAGCATCGCCGCGCGCGTCGCGGTCGCCGCGAGCTTGCCGAGCAGCCCGCGGCAGCCGTCGACGCGGCTTTTCATGTCGACCAGCATGCGCTGCACGTCCGCGTGCTCGACGATCGCGACGCGCGCGGCATTCGTGTTCGATGCGCGCTCGATCGGCCGGCCCTGCAGCCGGCGGCCCGCATACTCGACCGCATGCAGGTACGCGCTCGACGCGACGCCGACGCCGAACATCCCGGTGCTCATCCGCGCCTGGTTCATCAGCGGCATCAGCTGCAGCAACCCGACGTTGCGCCGGCCGCCGAGCAGCCAGCCCTTGGTCGTGCCGTTCGCGCCGAACACGAGGTGCGTGTTCGCGCAACCCTTCAGCCCCATCTTGCGCGGCAGGCCGATGCAGTCGACGTGGTTCGGTTGCAGCTCGCCGGTTGCCTCGTCGGGCCAGAAGCGCGGCACGACGAGGCACGACAGCGAGAACGAATCCGGCGACGCCGTGTCGATGCGGCCGAGCACGAAGTACAGCGTGTTCTCCGTCAGCTCGTGCATGCCGGCCGAGATATAGACTTTCTCGCCGTCGATCGCGTAGATGTCGCGTTCGAGCGGCGTCGCACGCAGCGCGACCGCGGTGAGGTCGGTGCCGGCCTGCGGCTCGGTCGCGCAGAAGCACGCGTCCCAGCGGTACGCTTCGAGCGGCGCGACGAGCGCTTTCTGGTGCGGCGTGCCGTGCATCTGCAGCAGCTTGATCGCGGGGCGCGTGAAGCCGCCGTAGGTCATGAACGACGGATTCGCGCCCATGAACATCTCGTAGATCATCTGCGTGACGATCGGCGGCAGCCCGTGCGCGGTGCCGAACAGCGTGTTCGACCACTCGTCGCGAAAGCGCGCCCACAGGGCGTGGAAATGCGAAGGAATCCGTACCTGGCCGTCGTCGAGCAGCGTGCAGCCCTCGACGTCGGCCTGCTGGTAGCTGCGGCCGAGGTCGAGCGCGAAATCGCGTGCGCGTTCGAGCAGCGCATCCACTGACGCGCGGTCGTGCGCGCTGTACGGCCCATGTTCGAGAAAGTGCCGGTCGGCCTCGAACAGTTCCCACAGAAAGAAGCGCAGTTCGCGCAGACTGACCTTGTATGCGCTCATCATGCGTCTCCTTCGATATCGAGCGCGGCGTCGAGGCCGCCGGCCAGATCGACGACGGCCGCGGCCGCCGCGCCGTGCAGCGCCGCGTCCCACACGAGCACCGTGCGGCGTTCGCCTTCGTCCAGCGCGCCCGCGAGCCGGATCAGCGCGGCGGCCGATTCGGCGGACGACAGATGGCCCGATCCGTCGTGCTGGATGCGCGCGGCGACCGGAATCGACGCGGCGTCGGCCACGCGCGCCGCGAAGCCGGGATCGAAGCCGGGCGGCACGCACCAGTCGATCTGGCTCGCGCGCAGGTTGGCCTGCTCGAGCGCGCGGCGGATCGCGCGGGCGGCGACCGGCGCGAGCGTGTCGCGCAGCGTGACCG
The DNA here is from genome assembly GCF_001528895.1 of Burkholderia sp. MSMB1078WGS. NCBI lineage: Bacteria > Pseudomonadati > Pseudomonadota > Betaproteobacteria > Burkholderiales > Burkholderiaceae > Burkholderia > Burkholderia sp. MSMB1078WGS. The sequence continues at coordinate 140,470 of NZ_LPDI01000114.1, forward strand.
GCGCATCGGCCCACGGATCGGCGATCGATGGCCCGAATTCGAGCGCGACCGCCCGGACGCCGCCCCACGCGGCCGGCTCCGGCGCCGGGCCCGCGCGCGAGACGAGCAGTGCCGCGGCCGCGTCGCCGTAGCCGACCAGGTCGCCGAACTGGCGGAAGAACGGATAGAGCCACTTGTCGCTGAGGATCACGAGCGCCTGGTCGCCTTCGTCGAGCAGCCCGTCGAGCAGCATCAGCGCGGAATACCAGCCGAGCGTGCCGTTCTGGCCGAGCGCGAACGGCGTCACGCGCTGCAGCCCGAGTTCGTACTGCATGCGGCCGACGACCGAGTCGCCGATGCCTTCGTTGAGTGCGCAGCTCGCGACGATCACGTGCGTCGTGCGCGCAAGCGCGCCGGAGCCGAGCTGATCGCGCAGGTCGAGCGCGGCATCGGCGGCCAGGTCGGCGAGGCTGCGCCCGGGCGGCGCGACGCGCAGCACGGGCCGGCCGCCCGGCGCGAGGCGCGTGCCTTCGTCGGGCGTCAGCGCGCCCGTGCCGCGTGGCCGTGCAAAGCGCGCCTGCGGCAGCAGCAGGTGCCGGTAGCCGGGATGGCGCTCCTGCGCCTGGATCGCGCTGAACACGACGGCGGGCGGCAGCACCACGACGCCGCCGGACAACGCGAGCGTGCCGGGCGCGGCGACGCGGGGCGCGCCGATACAGGTTTCATCGAGCGTCGACAGGGTCATGCGGCGGTCTCCTCGAGGTTCGGGCGCGCGAATGCGTCGCGATACTGCGCTTTCAGCGCCGGCCGGTCGATCTTGCCGTTCGGGTTGCGCGGCAACGCCGGCAGCAGCTCGACGACGAGCGGGTTCATGTAGGTGGGCAACGCGTCGCGGCACGCCCGCGCGATGTCGGCGCGGCAGGCGGCGGCGTCGAGCGTCGACACGACGCACGCGGCGATCGCCTCGCCGAGCGCCGGGTGCGGCACGCCGAACACGGCGGCCTCGCGGATGTGCGGCAACGCGAACAGCACGTCCTCGACCTCGGTCGGGCTCACGCGATAGCCGGACGTCTTGATCATGTCGTCGCCGCGCGCGACGAAATACAGGTAGCCGTCCGCGTCGCGCCGCACGATGTCGCCGGACCACACGGCGACGTCCGGGCGCGGGATCTCGCCGTGCCGGCGCGGCAGCGGGCGAAAGCGCTGCGCGGTCAGCTCGGGCCGGTTCCAGTAGCCGAGCGTGACGAACGCGCCGCGATGCACGAGTTCGCCGGGTTCGTCGGCCGCGCATTCGCTGCCGTCCGCGCGCAGCACGAGGATTTCCGCGTTCGGCACGGCCTTGCCGATCGAGGTCGGGCGTAGCGCCGCGTCGGCCGGAGCGAGGTACGTCGAGCGGAATGCCTCGGTGAGCCCGTACATCAGGTAGGGCGACGCATGCGTGAACAGCGCCTGCAGACGGTGCAGCAGCGGCGTCGCGAGATGGCCGCCGGTATTCGCGAAGCGGCGGATCCGCGTGCGCGCGGCGTCGCTCCAGCCGGCGGACGCGAGTTGCATCCACAGCGGCGGCACGCCGGTGATCGACGTGACGCCGAACGCGTCGCAATGGCGCGGCACTTCGGCCGGCTGCAGGAAGTCGAGCGGCGTATAGCACGCGCCGGACGCCAGCGCGGTCGTGAGCTGGCTCAGGCCCGCATCGAAGCTGAGCGGCAGCACGCCGAGCACGACGTCGTCTTCGGCGAGCCCCTGGTACGCGGCGACGCTGAACGCGCCCGACACCAGGTTGCGGTGCGACACGACGACGCCTTTCGGCTTGCCGGTCGAGCCGGACGTGTAGAGCAGCGCGGCCGGATCGTCGTCGACCGGGCGGCCGGCGGCGGTCGCTGCCGACGCCGGCGTGTCGGTGCCGGGCGAGTCGATCGCATCGGCCAGTGCCTCCATCAGCATCACGCGTTCGCCGACGAGCGCGGCGAGCGCCGGCAGGCGCTTGAGCCGCTGCGCGCCGGTCACGAACAGCGCGGCGCCGCTGTCGGCGACGATATGTTCGATCTGCGCTTCCTTCAACTGCGGATTGACCGGCACGAAGATCGCGCCGAGTGCGTTGGCCGCGAGCATCGCGACCACGGTTTCGATGCGCTTCGGCGCGTAGATCGCGATGCGTTCGCCGGGCTGCACGCCGCGCGCCGTCAGCACGGCGGCGGCGCGCCGGACCGCGCGGGCGAGCTGGTCGTAAGTCAGTGTGCCGCCGCCGTCGGCATACGCCGGACGCTGCGGCCAGCGCTGCGCGCCGTGTTCGAGCAGGTCGGCGATGCTGATCAATGCGTTCATGATCGGCTCCTCTGGAGGGTCTAGGCCGGCCGCACGTACACGTGCGCGGCTTCGTGGGACAGGAAATGCGCCATCGAGTACGTGCGGTGATACGCGCCGCAGCGTGCGAACACGGCGATGTCGCCGACCTGGGGCGGCGCGCCCGTGTCGTCGCGGCCGATCACGTCCGCGCGGCTGCAGGTGCTGCCGACGTAGAGCGTCGGCACGCCGCGAGGCGCAGGCGCGGGTGCGCGGCGCACGAGCGACGGCGCGGCCAGGCGGCGCATCACCGATTCGGTCTGCGCGAGCAGGAACGCATGCGACAGGCCGCCGTCGCAGACGGCGATCGTGCGGTCCTGCCACGCCTTCACCGCGACGACGCGCGTCGCGAACACGCCCGCATCGGCGAAGATCGCGCGGCCGGATTCGTGAGCGAGCGAATACCGGCCGGCCAGCGGCGCGAGCGCGGCGGCATAGCGTTCGAACGCGGCGTCGCCCGGGTGATCGTCGGCAAAGCCGCCGCCGAGACTCAGCGCGCCGAGCGGCGCACCGTTGGCCGGCGCGAGATCGCGGGCCAGCGCCGCGAGCAATTCGGGCAGCACGAGCGTGTCGGGCTGCGTCGCGTCCTGGCGGATGAACGAATGCGGGCCGGAGAACACGTGCAGCCCGGCCACGGGCAGGCCGGCGGCCGCGAGCGTGCGCACCGCGTCGTGCGCCTCGTTCGGCGTCATCCCGAAGTGGTCGTGCCACAGTGCCTTCGCGTGGACGCCTGCCAGCGCGCCGGCGTTCACGCGCAGCAGCACCGCGCCGGGCGTGCTGCCGCCGGCCGCCGCTTCGCGCGCGAGCGGCACGAAACGCGCGACCGCGTCCGGGTTGTCGAGCACGAAATGGCAGCGCGACGCGAGCCCCGCGCGCATGAACATCTCGTCCATCGACGGATTGTTCAGGTAGCGCGGCGTCTTGATCCGGCCGATCACAGCGTCGAGTTCGCCGCGGCTCGCGAGTTCGACGCCGTCCTCGTACGCATGCGCGCAACGCGCGAGCATGTCCTGGTTCGGGTTCGCCTTCAGCGACACGATCAGACGCGTGCCGAGCCGCGCCTTCAGCGACCGGTAGCGGGCGATCGCGACGTCCGGCTCGTACACGTAGCACGGCGTGCGCAGGTCGGCGATCCATGCGTAGTCGCCGGCGGGCGGAAGCGGGCGCTCAGGCGTCATGGCGACCTACCGGATGAAGCGTGGCGGCCGCATACGCGCCGCAGTTCGACTGCATCACGCCGAGCACGCGCCGGCCGCGCGCGAGTGCATCGAGCCCCACGTCGGCCAGGTTGATCGGAAAATCCGAACAGCACGCGTGGCCGCGCGCATGGATGTTTTCCGCATACAGCCGCTCGGCCGGCACGCGCATCGCGCGGCACAGCGCGTTCCAGCCGGGCAGATCGGCGTTGTGCGGCAGCACGAGATCGTATGCGTCGAGCGCATGCGGCTCGAGCGCGACGGCCGCGTCGATCGCGCGGCGCGTGTACGGCCACTCCATCATGATCAGGTCGGCCTCGTTCGCGGCGACGGTGTCCGACCCGCGATGCCATTTCGCGTGCGTCTCGATCGCGATGCCGCCGAGCCGGTTCTTCGTGCTGTTGCGCGCGATCAGCATCGCGGCCGCGCCGTCGCACTGCACGCCCGTCATCTGCCGCATCCGGTAATCCTCGCCGTACACGCGGTCGGACGAAACGACGAGCGCCGCATCGAGCTGCGGATGGCGGCGCATCAGCGCGCGCACGGTCTCGATGCCGGCCGCGACCGACACGCAGTTCAGTTGCGCGACGGAGCCGAGCCACAGCGGCTCGATGCTGAACTGCGCGGCCACTTCATGCGGCAGGCTGCGCGGCGCCGGCGGCACGCTGAACTGCTGCGTGTGCACGTGCACGATCGCGCCGACGTCGGACGGATGCACGCGCGCGGTGTCGAGCAGCCGGCCGACGGCCGCGATTGCGAGATCGGTCTCGCTCGTGTCGAGCGCCATATGGAAATAGCGGCTGCCCGACTGCGCGATCGCGGCCGCCCGCTGCGCCGGATAGTCGCGCTCGGCGGCCCAGGCCTCGATATCGACGGGCGGGCCCGGCAGCTCGTAGGCCACTGCGTCGACGCCGATCCAGAAACCGGCGTCGCGGGATGCGTGGGGGGAGGGCATCGTCATGTCAGTTGAGCGGCATCGCCGCGTAGTCGAGGACGTCGAGCTTTTCGAAGGTCGCCTGCACGGTCGGCGTGAGCAGGCCCATCTCGCGGATCGTCGGCACGAGGCGCCGGAAGATCGAGCGGCGGATCGAGCTCGACACCGGCGATTCGCGCACCATCGCGCTGCATTCGCGCTTCGACAGCCCCATCGGTTCCCAGATGTCGTCCGCGCACAGGTGCTCGTACAGCACGGCCGCGCCTTCGCAGATGAATTCCTCGCGCTCGCGCAGCTCGTGCGCACTCATCTCCGCGTACACGCGGCACAGCGTGATCCGGCCGACCGCGAAGTGACGCGCCTCGTCGCGCTGGATCCGCAAGAACAGGTCCTTGACGAACGGATCGGTGCTGTACGCGACGACGCTCTGGAAGATCGACAGCGCGATGCCCTCGACCAGCACCTGCATCCCGAGGTTCGTCATGTCGAGCGCGCTGCTCGTGATCGTGTCGTGCAGCAGCCCCTTCAGCGAGCGGCTCATCGGGTAGCTGACGTCGAGCTTCTCGTTGACGAGCTTCGCGTATGCCTCGACGTGGCGCGCTTCGTCCATCATCTGCGCGGCCGCGCACAGCCGCGCGCTCAGGCCGCTCTCGGCCGACGCGAGCTTCGACGCGCAGATCAGCGCGGCCTGCTCGCCGTGCAGGATCTGCGACAGCAGCCAGCCCTGCGCGTGATGGCGCACCTCGCGCTTGTCGGCGTCGGCGAGCTTGCCCCACAGCTCGGTGCCGTAGATCAGGAGCGTCGGGTCGGGCATGCCGAGCGGATTCGCCGGGTCGAGGTCGTGGCGCCAGTCGACGTCGGTCGCGACATCCCACTGCGCGGCCTTCGCCTTCTCGTACAGCCGGTTCAGCGCCTCTTCGCGCAGCGCGTAGTCGTTCGACATCAGCGCGTCGACGGGCATCGACCAGCGGATATCGGCCGTGTCCTGCATCACGGTAAGCGTGTCATTCATATCAGGGTCTCCCCGGCCGCGCGGCGGCGCCGGAATGATGGACGGAATCGATGAACGGAGCGGCGGCGCGCGACGCACCCGGGTGCGGGTCGAGCCGGATCGCATAGGCCGGCCACGCGCCGCGCAGTTGCGCGTCGAACGCATCGGCGAGCCGCGCGGGCCAGATCGCGCAGCACACGCGGTTGTCGCCGGCGAATTCCGCATCGCGCAGGATGCGGTCGCCGATCCAGACGACCGGCGCGCCGCGCGCGGCGTCGCGCAATGCTTCGTCGTACAGGTGCACGCCGAGCAGCACGTGCGGCGCGAGCAGTTCAGCCGGCAGCGCGCCGAAATACGGCGCACAGACTTCGATGAACAGGCGCGCGTCCGGATGCACGGCGCCGCGAATCCGCGCCGTGATTTCCGCGAGGAATGCGAAATACTGCACGTGGTCGAGCAGCACGCGGCGTTCGCCGGCGGCCACGTCGTACGTATTGCCAGCGTCATACGCATCGCCGGCCGCTTCCGCGAGCGCGGCGCGCGCATAGTCGGCCGGCGTGTCGAGCGGCATCCGGTATGCGCTGGCCGCGACCGCAACCGGCTGCCGTGCGTCGCGCGCGATCCGGTACGTGAAGTGAACGGGCCGCACCATGTCACGCCTCGCCGTCGAGAGAGAACGTCGCGTCCGGCGCGAACGCGACGTCGGCGATCGCGTAATAGCCGTTCAGCGCGAGCGAGCAGACGGCCGCGCGGCGCGGCGTGTCGCCGTCGCGGTGCGCGAGCAGCACCGACAGCCACGGGTCGCTGCCGAACGCATGACCGAACAGGCCGTGGCCGTCCGGCAGCAGCGGCGTCTTGCCGACCGACGCGAGCAGCGCGCGGCGCGACGTGGCCGGAAAGAACGGCAGCGCCGCATGCAGCCCGGGGCGCGCCGCGCAGAACGTGCGGATGTCGCGACCGAGCCGCACGACCGCGCTGGCCGGCGGCGCGGCGTCCGCGACGACCGACTGCGCCGGTTCGCGGCCGACGTCGACGAGCAGCGTGCAGACGCCGAAGCCCGAGCGCCCCCAGGCGGGATTGCCGTGCCAGTACGTATAGCCGTGCACGTCGATGTCGACGATCTGCAGCAGCAGCGTGCGCGGCCCGGTCTCGGCCGCGGTCGCGAGCGTGCGGCGCAGCACGTAGCCCCAGCCCGCGCACTCGTACGAGCACGTCATCCAGTCGGGCGTGTAGTCGTTCGTACCGGCGAGCGCCTGCGCGAACACGCGATGCTGCGGCGAGTCGTTCATCAGCAGCATCGACAGGATCGTCGAGCTGACCACGTAGTCGTCCGCGGCGATCGCGCCGCACAGTCGCTCGCGTTCGGCACACGCCAGTGCGCCGATCGCGCGGGCCGTGTCGTCGAGCGGCACGGCCGCGCCGTCGCGCGACGGCGCGACGCGTCGGTACGCGAGCGCCTGCACGGTCAGCGCGGTCGCCGGGGCCGGCTGGACGACGGCGGCCGCCGCGGGGGCAAGGGGCGCGAGCATCGCCGTATCAGGCCGCGTGCTGCTGGCGGCGCAGTTGCGCGTCGAGCTGCTGCAGCGTCGTGTATTGCGTGATGTTCAGCGCTTCCGGATCGATCGAACCGTAAAGCTGTTCGCAGAACACGATCAGCTCGACGATGTTCAGCGAATCGATGCCGAGTTCGCCGATGCCGGCGTCCGTGTCGACGGTTTCGACGTTGAGGATCTTCGCGACTTCGCGGGACAGGATGTCGAGCGCGTCGGCCGGAACGTTCTGGGTCGTCATGAGGGGAGCTCCTGAAGTTGAGTTGGATTGATCGGGATCGATCGGCCTGTCGCGTGGGTCAACTGCCGGCTTCGCAGCGCAGGCTCTTGCGAAGCTCGTGATAACAACGGTACGAACTGCCTTCCATCTTCGAAAACGCCAGCAGATCGCGCTGGTCGTCGAACAGCGGCACCTTGCCGTCGCGGACGAGCGCGCTCAGGAACTCGTTCGACAGCAGCTTGATCGCGAGCACGCGCTGCACCTTGCCGAAGCTGTAGTGCGCGTCGTCGGTCTGGTTGCGCGCGGCGTCCGCGATGAAGCGGTGCACCGCGCGTGCGTCGGCGTCGAGCTCGACGCGGCCGGTCCGTTCGAGCCAGCCGACGTGCGCCATCAGCGCGCGGACGAAGTACGGCCGCACGACGGTCAGGTATTTGTTGAACACGGTCGGGCCGCCGATCCGCAGGCGATCCTCGGCGGCGATGCGTACCTGGCCGGCGACGTTCGCGAGCTGCAGGTTGCCCGCGAGGAACGGCGCGCCGCAGGTCGCGCGTGTCAGCTTTCGGTACTCGTCGGGCCACACGAGATAGGCGGCCGGGAACATCACACCCGGCAGGCGTGCCGCGACGACGGCCATGCAGTCGCGGTGCGCCTCGATGCCCCACACCTTGTCGACCGTGAGCGCGAGCCCGTTGTCGTCGCTGCGTACGACGGTGCGCCAGGCGGCGAGCGTCGGGCCGCCGCCGTCGCTCATCAGGAACGCGAAGTTGTGGCCGGCGTCGATGCACTCGCATGCGCGGCGGTTCTGGTCGTCCGAGAAGAACAGCCCGAACATGATGCGGATGAACGCGCGCATGAACGGCTTGAACAGGTGATGAAACCCTTCGCGGCCGATCTGTTCGAGCAGCGCTTCGGTGAGCGGCGCCTCGTCGTGCCGAAGCGGCGTCGACGCGGACGCGTCGGGCAGCACGTCCGGTGTGGACGCGCGCAGCGCGATCACCATCTCGCTGTCGAGCAGCCGCACGGCGGCGGCTTCGACCAGCCGGGCCGCCGCACGCGGCGGGGCGCCGATCGTGTCGAGGTTGTCGAGGTGGCGCAGCACCGGATACGCGGCCTGGTCGGCCACGCGCAGCAGCGGCGGAGAGGGCGGCGTGGCGGTCGAAGCGGGAACGGAAAGCGTGGACATGGCAGGGTTCCTGTCAGAAACGCACGCGCACGGCGGCGTCGATACGGGTGCCGAGACCGACCATCCGGTACTCGGACTGGCTGTCGGAGAATGCGCGCGTGACGGCGACATCGACGCTCACGCGCTTGTTCACGTCGGCGACGACCTGCGCGATCGCGAGCAGGCCCTTGTCCTGCGGCGAATAGACGCCGCGCAGCGAATACTCGACGCGGCCGATTTTCTTGCCGAGCCGCGCGAACAGGTAGTCGCGCAGGCTGCCGTCGACGCTCACGAAGTTGGCCGTGCCGCCGAGGCCGGCCAGCGCGGCGCCGGGCGCGACGGGCAGCAGCGCGTTGTTCGCCTGCACCGCGCCGACCATCCGGCGCCACTGGCTGGCGTCGTAACGCGCCTCGTCGTGCGACCACTCGACGATCAGCGACAGGTTGCCGGGCAGCGCGCTCTGCATGCCGACCGCGCTGCGCCACATGATCTGGCGATCGTTGCGGCGATCGACGGCGTCGTACGCGGCCGCCGAATCGAGCGGCGTGCCGTCCGCGATGAAGGCCGGCAGCGGTCGCGTCGTGCCGCGCTCGAGCCATGCGCCTGCATAGACGGTGTTCGAGCGCGCGACGTCGAACGACAGCGTCGCGCCGGCGCCGCCGCGGCCCGCGTGACGGCCGGCGAGCAAGGCGGCCGAGCCGCCCGACCAGTTGTATGCGCCGCGCACGAGTTGCGTCGCGCCTTGGACGTCGCGGTTGTCGACGTCGTTGCGCAGCGTGCGGTTCTCGCCGGCGATGAACTGCAGCGTGGTCTGCTCGCCGGCCCATTTCGCTTCGACGAGCGGCGTGCCTTCGACGTCGCCGTAGCGGTCGTAGATGTCGGCCGTCGCGGCCCGTTTCTGGAAGAAGCCGAGCGGGAAGAACGCCTGCGACGTGTCGAGCGCGTCGATCCGCTTGCCGGCCGTGAGCGTGATGCCGTTGTCGAACGCGTAGCGCACGCCGGCTTCGTTGAAGCGGCTCGCTTGCGCGCCGAGCGAATGATTACTGGCGACGACGCGCGCGTTCGCGAACAGGTTTTCGCCGTCGATGCGTGCGAGCAGGCCGACTTCCTGCAGGTTGCGCGGCGAGTCGCCGATCAGGCGGCCGAGCAGCGCACGGCCGTCCATGCTGTCGACGGAGCGCGCGTAGCCGATACCGTTGAGCGTGCCGAGCTGATCCATCAGCGATTCTCCATGCGCGAGCGTGCAGCCGAGCGCGAGCGGGATGGCGAGCGCGATCCCCGGCCAGTTGCGGCTGGCCCGGCCGGACGATGAACGGAGGCGGTCACGATGGGCGTCGGCATCGGCGTCGTACTCATTGACCATCGGCGAGCGTGTCGGGGTTGAACCAGCCCGACGGAATCTTGCGCGGCTGACCGTCGAGGATGTCGACGACGCTCGCGCGCTGCTTCTCGACCTCGTTGCGATACGTGATCTTGCGGATCACCTTGCGGCCGTTCGCGTCGACCGGCGCGGAAAAATCCGCACTGCGAAACAGCAGGCCGCTCGCGAGGAAGAACTGCGCGCGCACCGGCACGTCGGTATCGGGCGTGACCCACAGCTTGATCGTCGGGTAGACGTTGTCGGGGTCGGTCGCGGTCAGGTCGAGCTCGGTGGCCGGCTTGCCGTCGATCGGCGTCGTGCCCGGAGCCGCCGTCGCGCGGTAGCTGTCCGCCCAGTGCGTGCGCGTGATGTCGCTGATCACGACCTCGCCTTGCAGTCGCTGCATCCCGTTGATGCGCACCGCGCTGCGCGTGTTCGGCACGTAGAACCAGTGCCCGCGCGTGGTCGCGAGGTATTTCTGGCCGTCGTTCTCGCCGCTGCGCGTGAGCGCGAGCGTGTCGCCGTTGCCGCGCGTGTAGACGAGATAGCGGGTCGCGTCGCCGGATTGTCCGCCGACTTCGTTGGTGATCCGGATGTTCGTCTGCGTGTCGGCGGCCGTGCTGCGGTATGCGTCGGCACGGGCGAGCATGGTCTGGGCCGTCGGCACGTCGGCTGCGTGGACGGCGAGCGGCGCGCACGCGACGAGCGCGGCGAACGTTACGCGAATGCGGTTCATGGGGCGAGTCCTTCGAGGATGTTGCGTTTCGCGAGCCCGAGCGTCGCGAGCAGTGCCGCGGCCACGCCGAGCACGACGAACGCGGCTTCGACGGCGGCCACGGCTGCGGGCGACACGGTGAATTCGAGCAGGATCGGTTTCACGCGACCGGGCGGCGCGGGCAAGTGGATCTGCGCGTGATTGAGCGCGACCATCGTCAGCAGCGCAAGCGCGATGCCGGCGGCCGCGCCGAGCAGGCCGAGCAGCGCGGTTTCCTGGATCAGCACGCCGCGCACCGTGGCGGCCGGCACGCCGAGCGCGCGCAGCGTCGAGATCTCGCGGCGCCGCTCGACGATGCTCATCAGGATCCAGTTGCTCATCGACAGCAGGATCGTCACGCAGAGGATCGCGCCGAATACCGAGAACTGGTTCTTGTACAGCGCGACGACCTGGTGATAGAGCGACACGAGCTGGTCCCAGGTCCGCACGTCGAGCGTCGGCAGCGCGGCGCGCAGTGTCGCGGCGGCGGCCGGCGTGTGCGCGGTATTCGACAGGAACACCGCGATGCGCGACGCGCGGTCGGTGCGCAGCAGCGCCTGCGCGGCCGTGAACGTCACGTCGACGATCCGTTCGTCGACGTCCTTGTTGCCGGTGCTCATCACGCCGACGATCTGCGCGTCGGTCGCGTTGATGCCGCCGTGCGCGGTCGACGCCATCAGTTGCACGACCGAGCCGACGTGCACGCCGAGCTTGCGCGCGAGCTCGGCGCCGACGACGACTTCGGTGCCCGCATGCGTCGGCGACAGATAGCGGCCCGACAGCACCGTGTGATAGTCGAAGAAGCCGGGCGGCTCGCGGTTCGGCTCGATCCCTTCGCCGACGAAGCCGTAGCTCAGATCGCCGTTCGACACGAGCCCGTCGAAGTCGATGCCGCGCGCGGTCGTCGCGACGCCGGGCAGCGCGGCGATCGCGCGCGTCGCGGCAGCCTGCTCGTCGGCGGTCAGCCCGTACTGCAGCGGCCGTTCGCCGATCAGGTCGAGATAGCCATGATGCAACACCTGCACATGGCCGACGCCGCTGTCGATCGACCCTTCGCGCACAGCGTCGAACGTCGCGATCACGTAGCCGAGCGCGAGGCTCGACGCAAACGCGGCGACGCCGATCATCGCCATCGTCAGCACGGTGCGGCGCCGGTTGCGCCAGAGGTTACGCCACGCAAACGTCGACCAGTTCACGATTCACTCCCGGTACGCCGTCGCGCATCTCGATGCGGCGCGGCAGGTGCGCGCACAGACGATCGTCGTGCGACGCAATCAGAAAGGCGGTGCCCAGCGTGCGGTTGGTGTCGAGGATCAGCTCGGCGACCGCCCGCGCGTTGGCGCTGTCGAGGCTCGCGGTCGGCTCGTCCGCGATCACGATCGCCGGCTCCTTGGCGAGCGCGCGGGCCAGCGCGACGCGCTGCTGCTCGCCGCCCGACAGTTCGCCGGGGCGGTGTCGTTCGCGCGCGGCAAGCCCCACCGCGTCGAGCATCGCGCGGGCGCGTTCGCGCCGCGTGCGCGGCGTGCCCCACGCGAAGCAGCCGAGCTCGACGTTCTCGAGCGCCGACATCACCGGAATCAGGTTGAATTGCTGGAACACGAAGCCGATGCGTTCGCGGCGAATCCGTTCGAGCGTGTCCGGCGCGTCGTCGATCCGGCGGCCTTCGAGCCAGCGTTCCCCGCTGCTCGGCACGTCGAGAAAGCCGGCGAGGTTGAGCAGCGTACTTTTGCCGCTGCCCGACGGGCCGACGAGCGCGACGACGTCGCGCCGGCCGATGGAGATCGTCGCGCCGCGTACGGCGACGACGCTGCCCGCGCCCTCGTACACGCGGGTGACGTCGCGCAGTTCGAGCACGGGGCCAGGCGACGCGGCCGTCATGCGAACGCTCCCTGGCCCGTTTCGACGGCGGCCGACGCGGGAATCACGGGCAACGCGCCGTTCGCATAGAGATCGCGACACTTCAGGCGCTGCAGCTTGCCGCTCGTCGTGCGCGGCAGCGAGCCGGGCTCGACGAAACACAGATCCTGCGCGGCGAACCCGATGCGCGACGCGAGCAACTGCTGGCACTCGGACCGCGTTTGCGGCGTGGCGTCGACGGGCCGCGCCTCGATCGCGACGACCAGCCGTTCGGTGCCGGTTTCCGGATCGGGCAGACCGAACGCGATGCACGTGCTCTTGCGCAGCGCGCCGTGCGACGCCAGCGCTTCCTCGATCTCGTGCGGGAAATAGTTGCTGCCGCGAATGATGATCACTTCCTTCTTGCGGCCGAGGATATGCAGCTGGCCGTCCGCGACGTAGCCGATGTCGCCGGTGCGGAACCAGCCGTCGGCCGTCAGCGGCGCGGCGATCGTGCCGTCGTCGGGGTTCAGGTAGCCGAGCATCACCGACGTGCCGCGGATCGCGACTTCGCCGACTGCACGGTTCGGCAGCGCGTGATCGCCGTCGTCGAGGATGCGGAACGCCATCCCGTCGATCGGCGTGCCCATCGCGAGCACCGTTTCGGTGTCCGCTTCGGTATCCGTCTCGTGGCCGTCGTTCGCGGCGGCCGGCTGCGCGTCGCGGCGCTCGATCAGCGCGCGCCGGTCGAGCGTGTCGGCGATCACGTACGGTGCGCCGTCGACCGCGCCTTCGTGCCATGCACGGTGCATCGATACCGCGAGCGTCGATTCGGCCATCCCGTAGCACGGTTGCAGCGCCGACGCCGCCAGGCCATACGGCGCGAACGTCGCGGCGAAATCGCGCAGCGTCGCATCGTCGACGCGTTCGCCGCCGATGAAGATGTTGCGGCACGCGGACAGATCGACGCCATCCATCGCGGCGGCGTTGAAGCGGCGCACGCAATAGCGCAGCGCGAAGGTCGGCACCGACGTCGTCGTCGCGCGCACCGATGCGATGCGCTTGAGCCAGCCGAGCGGATTCCGGATGAAGCTGTTCGGCTGCATCATCAGCAGCGGTGCGCGGTAGTGGAGGTTCGACAGCAGCGTGAGCAGCCCCATGTCGTGATAGAGCGGCAGCCATGACGCGGTGCCGTCGCCGGCCGCGATATCGAAGCGCACCGACCCACCGATGCCGAGCACGTTCGCGATCACGTTCTCGTGGCTGAGCACCGCGGCCTTCGGATGCGACGTCGAACCCGACGTGAGCTGGACATGATGCGGATCGCGGCCGCTCTTCGCGCTGATCAGCGCACGCGCGCCGGCCTCTGCAGCGCTCGACAGCATCGCGAGATCGACGACGCGCGTGGACGCCGCGGGAAACGCCGCATCGTGCCAGGCCGCGGCCTGCGCATCCGCGGCAACGACGATGCGCGGCCGGTACAACTCGCACGCGACGTCCGCCACCTGCCGTCCGGCCGTTGCACGCCGCGCGGGAACGGGCACGGTGCAGGGCAGCGCGCCCGTCATCACGCAGGCCATCATCGCGGCCGCATGCTCGACCGATGCTGGCAGCGCGAGCATCACCAGATCGTTCTCGCGCACACCGAGCTCGCGCAGCGCACCGGCCTGGCGAAACACCTCTTCCGCGAAGCGCCGGTACGTGATGCCGGCTTCGTGGCCCGCGTCGTCGACGAACGTCATGCGATGCATGGCGCCCGCGACGTCCTCGAGCGATTCGATCAGGCGATGAATGGTGGATGCGTACTTCGTCACGAGGGTTCTCCCCTTGAGGAACACGGCCGCTCGCGCCACGGTGCCGGCGGCGCCGTTCGTCGAGTGAGGTGGATTCTTGCCGGATCGATCCGCTGCGACAAACGGAATCTATGCAGGCTATGCATGAGCGGAGCGCATCCACCAAGGCCGGCGCAGGTTCCTTATTCGCGTGATTAGCGTGCTCGGGGCGCGAGGTGACTGGTCGGTCTCATTCGACCGGTCGTCTAGTTCACGATGTGGTTCGCTCATGCGCAGGCGTCATGCAATGCGTTCGGAAAATTCGCTTGTCCGAAACATCGACTCACAGAAGAATTGCATCCCGGCAGCGCGCCAGCGTCGCCGCGTCATCGTGCCGGGCAGGGTCCGGCTCAAGGAGAGCGTCTTGTCCGTCACCTCATCGCTTGTTGCCCGCTCGAAACCGGTTGCAGACATGAAGAGCCGCCCGAGCGGCGTGGTCTTCTCGCTGAAGCTGGCGGTGTACGTCGCGCTCGTCGCGCACGGGATGATGTTCGCGCTGTCGACGCTCGTGATCGTGAAGATCGTCGGCATCCTGCTGATCGGCGCGATGTATGCGCACGGCGTCGAGCTGCAGCACCAGGCGTTGCATTACCAGGGGTTCCGCAGCAAGCGCCTGAACATGGTGTTCGGCGTGCTGCTCGGCATGCCGATGCTCGTGTCGTTCCACGCGTACCAGGACAGCCACCTGCGCCATCACCGGTTGCTCGGCACGCCGGAGAACAAGGAGTTCTTCGACTACGGCGACCAGTACGGCGCGAGCCCCGTCGTCAATGTGGGGCTGTGGGCGTGGCGGCTGTCGATGGCCGCGCACTATATCCAGTTCGCGAAGAACGTCGCGAAGCTCGTCGTGCCGGGCGCGCGCTTCGGCGACAACGCACTCGTGTCGCGCGCGATTCGCCGCGACTACCTGCTGATGGCCGTGGCGATCGCGCTGCTTGCCGCGCTGTCGTTCGCGCTGCACACGTGGTTCGCCGTCTGGGTGTGGGTCGTGCCGCTCGTGTGCGTCGCGGCGCCCGTACATGCGCTGGTCGAGATGCCCGAGCACTACCGCTGCGACCTGACGAGCACCGACCCGTTCCGCAACACGCGGACGATCGAGAGCAACGCGTTCATGACATGGTTCACGAACGGCAACAACTATCACGTCGAGCATCACATGATGCCGAGCCTGCCGATCGAGCGGTTGCACGACCTGCATGGCGCGATCGCGCCGCGCATCCGCTATTACCACCGCACCTATCGACAGTTCTACTACGCATTGCTGCGCGGCCGGCTGTCGCCGCGCTCGGTGGACGACGATCGGGACGACCGCGAGCCCGATGCCGAAGCGGTCGCGCCGGCGTCCACGCAATCGGCGTGACCGCCGATGCCGAGTGCGTTGCGACGACGATGACGACGATGCTCTATCCGGAACTTTTCAGATCGCTCGAAGCTGTCCGCTGGGACATGGAGAAGGACATTCCGTGGGACAAGTTCGACGCTTCGCTGCTCACCGACGAGCAGGCGAAGACGATCAA
>NZ_LPDI01000115.1:0-1571 GCF_001528895.1 Burkholderia sp. MSMB1078WGS
TTACATGTTCGGGTAATTCGGCCCGCCGCCGCCTTCGGGCGTGACCCACACGATGTTCTGCGTCGGGTCCTTGATGTCGCAGGTCTTGCAGTGCACGCAGTTCTGCGCGTTGATCACCAACCGATCGCTGCCGTCGTCGTTCTTCACGAACTCGTACACCGCCGCCGGGCAGAACCGCGCCTCCGGCCCCGCGTACGTGCGCAGGTTCACGTTCACCGGCACGCTCGCGTCCTTCAGCGTCAGGTGCGCCGGCTGGTTCTCCTCGTGGTTCGTGTTCGAGATGAACACCGACGACAGCCGATCGAACGTCAGCTTGCCGTCCGGCTTCGGATACGCGATCGGCTCGCACTGCGACGCCGGCTTCAGCATCTCGTGGTCCGCATGCTGGTGGTGCAGCGTCCACGGCACGTTGCCGCCCATCACCTTCTGCTCGATACCCACCATCAGCGTGCCCAGGTACAGCCCCTTGGCCATCCACTGCTTGAAGTTGCGCGCGCGGTACAGCTCCGTGTACAGCCACGATTGCTTGAACGCGTCCGGGTACGCATTGAGTTCGTCGCTCTGACGGCCGGCCTGCACCGCGTCGAATGCGGCGTCGGCCGCCAGCATCCCGGTCTTGATTGCCGCGTGGCTGCCCTTGATCCGCGATGCGTTCAAAAAGCCCGCGTCGTCGCCGATCAGCGCGCCGCCCGGGAACACCGTCTTCGGCAACGACAGCAGGCCGCCGGCCGTGATCGCGCGCGCGCCGTACGACACGCGCTTGCCGCCTTCGAGGAACGCGCGGATCGACGGATGCGTCTTGTAGCGCTGGAATTCCTCGAACGGCGACAGGTACGGGTTCGTGTAGCCCAGGCCCACGACGAAGCCGACCACGACCTGGTTGTTGTCCATGTGATACAGGAACGAGCCGCCGTACGTATCCGACTTCAGCGGCCAGCCGGCCGTGTGGATCACGAGGCCCGGCTTGTGCTTGGCGGGATCGATTTCCCACAGTTCCTTGATGCCGATCCCGTACGCCTGCGGATCGGCGTTCGCGTCGAGCTTGAATTTCGTGATCAGCTGACGGCCGAGATGCCCGCGGCAGCCTTCGGCGAACAGCGTGTACTTCGCGTGCAGCTCCATGCCGAGCTGGAAGTTCTCGGTCGGCTCGCCGTCCTTGCCCACGCCCATGTTGCCGGTCGCGACGCCCTTCACCGAGCCGTCGTCGTTGTAGAGAATTTCCGCAGCGGGGAAGCCCGGGAAGATCTCCACGCCGAGCGCCTCGGCCTGCTGGCCGAGCCAGCGGGTCACGTTGCCCAACGAAATCACGTAGTTGCCGTGGTTCTTGAAGTTGTCCGGCAGCGCCCAGTTCGGCGTGGTCACTGCGCTTTTCTCGGACAGGAACAGGAAGCGGTCTTCCGTGACCTCGACATCGAGCGGTGCGCCGCGCTCCTTCCAGTCGGGGAACAGCTCGGTGATCGCGCGCGGGTCCATCACCGCGCCCGACAGGATGTGCGCGCCGATCTCGGAACCCTTCTCGAGCACGCACACGCCGATCTCGGCGCCTTTCTCGGCGGCCAGTTGCTTGAGCC
>NZ_LPDI01000116.1:0-93898 GCF_001528895.1 Burkholderia sp. MSMB1078WGS
TACATGGCGACGATCTTGTCGTCGAAGCCCGTGAAGCGCCGTTCGTGCTTGGGAATCAGGATGGGTTCGAAGCTGCCATCGCGGTCGCGCGGCACCTCGATACGGATCGGACCGTCTTCGGTCAGAACCGTCTTGGCCCCTTTGCCGTTGCGCTGATTCGTGGCGTTGGCCGGCTTGGCAGCACCGGGAGGGTAGCCGAGATGATGATTCATCTCGCCGCCCAGTGCCCGTTCGATCAGCGCCTTCTTGAGCGCTAGCGTCGCGGCATTGATGGCTTCGGCCGTCATCGGGCCGTTGCCGAACTGTTCGAGCAGCTCGGCCGGAATCGCCGGCAGTGCCACCGGCTGGGCTTTCGGTTTGCGAGGCATAAACTCTCCTTGGGAGCATGTTATGCCTTAAACACAAAATTCCTGACAGGCCCTATTTCACGGATATATCAAAAAGCTTTCAATATGTTTAGTTTTTCCGCTAAACGGAAATTTTTCCCGCCTCGCGTAGCGCCCCGTCCTGGTGCGCACGCTCACAATCATCAGTCGATTGATTTCCAGCGTCTGGGCCGTCGGTCGCTCGAAAAATGCGCCGGCGCGAATCTCGCATCGCCGAACACCCCGCCCAGCAAGGAATCTGCCCCGATCCCTCTGCCCAATAGCAACCCGATTGCACTCGAAGCAAACGTTCCCGCCTCGCCGAGGTTGCGCCCCCATCGCCACCCACCCATCTCAAAAACGTACGTGTTTTCCCTCAATCGACAGGCATTTTTGACAGACGATTGAAAAACGCCCATATAATTTCGGCTGCCTTGCCAACAGCTGTCGGACCATCCCTCCGAGCCAGCGATTTGGCAAGCGGGGCAGGCGAAACGCTTGCGCAATGCAAGACGCATCACGATGTCTTTCCGAACCAGACGTCCCCTTCGGGGACTGCAAGAGCCGGGCCCCGCTACGCAACATTCCGCCGGAGTTCCGTCTTCTATGTGTCTCGGGCGTGTCCCATGTCCTCGCCCCGGGTGCTGTTCGATTGCGCAAGTCATGCCGCCTTTGCCCGTATGACTAAACAACATCGAGGAGCTCCCAGATGACGCTGTCCCGTCTTACGTCCATTTCCGTCGCCGCCGTGCTGTTCGCCGCGGGCGCCGCCGCCGCGCAAGCGGAAACCGTGAAGATCGCCATCGCTGGTCCGATGAGCGGCTCGGTCGCCCAATACGGCGACATGGTGAAGGCCGGCGCGCTGACCGCGATCGAACAGATCAACGCGGCAGGCGGTGCGGGCGGCAACAAGTTCGAAGTCGTGCTGATGGACGACGCGTGCGAACCGAAGCAGGCCGTCGCCGTCGCCAACAAGATCGTCAGCCAGAAGATCAAGTACGTGATCGGCCACGTGTGCTCGGGTTCGACGATTCCCGCGTCGGACATCTACGAGAACGAAGGCATCGTGATGGTCACGCCGTCGGCCACCGCGCCGCAGCTGACCGAAGGCAAGAAGCGCCACTTCATCTTCCGCACGATCGGCCGCGACGACCAGCAAGGCCCGGCCGCCGCGCACTACATCATCAACAACGTGAAGCCGAAGAAGGTCGCGGTCCTGCACGACAAGCAGTCGTACGGCCAGGGCATCGCGTCGTCGGTGAAGAAGGACCTCGAAGCCGCGAAGATCCCGGTCGTGCTGTTCGAAGGCATCAACGCCGGCGATTCGGACTACTCGGCGATCATCACGAAGCTGAAGTCGCAAGGCGTCGATTTCGTCTACTTCGGCGGCTACCACCCGGAAATGGGTCTGCTGATGCGCCAGGCGCGCGAGCAGGGCGTGAAGGCGACGTTCATGGGGCCTGAAGGTGTGGGCAACAAGGACGTGACGGCGATTGCCGGCCCGGCTTCGGAAGGCATGCTGGTCACGCTGCCGGCCGACTTCTCGGCCGATCCGGCCAACGCGGCGCTCGTGAAGGCGTTCGCGGACAAGAAGCGCGATCCGAACGGCCCGTTCCAGATGCCGTCGTACGCCGCGGTGAAGATCATCGCCGACGCGATCGCGGGTGCGAAGACGACGGATCCGACCAAGGTCGCCGCGTACATGCACAAGACGACGTTCGACACGCCGATCGGCAAGGTCGCGTATGACGCACAGGGCGACCTGAAGGCGTTCAAGTTCGTCGTCTACACGTGGCACAAGGACGCGACGAAGACCGCCGCCAAGTAATACGGAGTACCCGCCCCGCACACGCGCTCTGCCCGTCACCCGGGCGGAGCGCGTGCGCATTTGGCCGTTCCGCGGCCAACGGGCGGCCCGAGACGACACCGTGCGTTGCGCGCGGCCGACCGCCGTGATCCGGCGCAGGCATGCGACACAGCGCCAACGGGAGCTTCCCGCACATGACTGACTTCTTTCCTCAATTCGCCCAGCAGCTGGTCAACGGCCTGACGCTGGGTGCGATCTATGCGTTGATCGCCATCGGCTATTCGATGGTCTACGGCATCATCGGCATGATCAACTTCGCCCACGGCGAGATCTACATGATCGGCGCGTACGTGGGCCTCGTGACCCTGACGGCCATCGGCATCTCCGCCGGCTATCCGTTGCCGCTCGTGCTCGGCGCCGCGCTGATCGTGTCGGTGATCGTCACGGGCCTGTACGGCTTCGCGGTCGAGCGCGTCGCGTATCGGCCGCTGCGCGGCGGCCCGCGGCTCGTGCCGCTGATCTCGGCGATCGGCATGTCGATCTTTCTGCAGAACTACGTGCAGATCGGCCAGGGCGCGCGCGACGTGTCCGTGCCGGTGCTGATCTCCGGCGCGTTCGACATCCATCTCGGCGGCGACTACGACGTGACGATCCCGTATGCGCGCCTGTTGATCGTCTGCGTGACGCTCGTGCTGATGATCGCGCTCACGCTGTTCATCTCGCATTCGCGGATGGGCCGTGCGTGCCGTGCGTGCGCCGAGGACATGAAGATGGCGAACCTGCTCGGCATCGACACGAACCGTGTGATCTCGTTCACGTTCGTGCTCGGCGCAATGCTGGCGGCCGTCGGCGGCGTGCTGATCGGGCTGACGATCGGCAAGCTGAATCCGTATATCGGCTTCGTCGCGGGCATCAAGGCGTTCACCGCCGCGGTGCTCGGCGGGATCGGCAGCATCCCCGGCGCGATGCTCGGCGGCGTGCTGCTGGGCCTGGCCGAAACCTTCGCCGCGGGCTACATGCCGGCCGAGTACAAGGACGTGGTCGCGTTCGGCCTGCTCGTGCTGATCCTGCTCTTCCGCCCGACCGGCCTGCTCGGCAAGTCGGACATCGAAAAGGTTTGAGGGAGACGCAGATGAGTCAAGTCATTTCCGTTCGCCGCCCGGCCGCCGATGCTTCGATCGGCCAGGCGTTGAAGAATGCGGTGGCTGCCGCGATCCTGACGGCGATCCTCACGATTCCGGTGCTCGGGCTGCAACTGAAGCTCGACGGCTACCAGGTCGTGCTGACGCCGCACTGGCGCCCGGTGTGGATCGCCGTTGCGGCGGTATTCCTGTTCCAGTTGTTCAAGCCGTGGCTGATGCGCGCGAAAGCGGCCGTGAAGCTGCCGGCGGCGCCTGCGATGGGCGCGCGGCAGCAGCGCGCGATCATCTGGGTGCTGCTCGCGGTGGGGCTCGTGTGGCCGTTCTTCGGCTCGCGCGGCGCGGTGGACGTCGCGACGCTCGCGCTGATCTACGTGATCCTCGGCCTCGGGCTGAACATCGTGGTCGGTTTCGCGGGGCTGCTCGATCTCGGCTATGTCGGGTTCTATGCGGTCGGCGGCTATACGTACGCGATGCTGAACCAGTATTTCGGGCTGTCGTTCTGGGAGTGTCTGCCGATCGCGGCGATCGCCGCGGCGACGTTCGGCTTCCTGCTCGGCTTCCCGGTGCTGCGCCTGCGCGGCGACTATCTCGCGATCGTCACGCTCGGCTTCGGCGAAATCATTCGCCTGCTCGCGAACAACCTGACGAGCCTCACCGGCGGCCCGGACGGCATCTCGAGCATTCCGAAGCCGACGGTGTTCGGCTTCGAGATGGCGCGCTCGGCGAGCGTCGAAGGCGCGAAGACCTTCCATGAACTGATCGGGCTGGAATACAGCGGCGAGCACATGGTGATCTTCCTGTACCTGATCGCGCTGCTGCTGGTGGGCTTCACGCTGTTCGTGACGAGCCGCCTGATCCGCATGCCGATGGGCCGCGCGTGGGAAGCGCTGCGCGACGACGAGATCGCATGCCGTTCGCTGGGTCTCAACCCGACGCGCATCAAGCTGTCGGCGTTCACGCTCGGCGCGGCGTTCGCGGGGATCGGCGGCGCGTTCTTCGCGGCGCGTCAGGGCCTCGTGAATCCTGAATCGTTCACCTTCATCGAATCGGCGCTGATCCTCGCGATCGTCGTGCTCGGCGGGATGGGCTCGCAGCTCGGCGTGATTCTCGCGGCGATTCTGCTGACCGTGCTGCCGGAAGTCGCGCGCGGGTTCGCCGAGTACCGGATGCTGATCTTCGGCCTGGTGATGGTGTTGATGATGATGTGGCGTCCGCAGGGCCTGCTGCCCGCGAGCCGTCCCCACGTGGAGCTGCCGCAATGAGCGTGAATGCAGAACTGTTGAAGGTCGCCGGGCTGCAGATGCGCTTCGGCGGGTTGCTCGCGGTGGACGGCATCGATTTCGACGTGCGCCGCGACGAGGTGTTCGCGATCATCGGGCCGAACGGCGCGGGCAAGACCACGGTGTTCAACTGCGTCGGCGGCTTCTACAAGCCGACCGGCGGCGACGTCGTGCTCGACGGCCACGCGATCGCCGGGCTGCCGAGCCACAAGATCGCGTTGAAGGGCCTCGTGCGGACGTTCCAGAACATCCGCCTGTTCAAGTCGCTGACCGTCGTCGAGAACCTGCTCGTCGCGCAGCATCGCAAGGTGAAGGCGGGGCTGCTGCACGGCCTGTTCGCGACGCCCGCGTATCGTCACGCCGAGAAGGAAGCGCTCGAACGTGCGGCCGTGTGGCTCGACCGGATGGGGCTGACGTCGGTCGCCAACCGGCCGGCGGGCACGCTGTCGTACGGGCACCAGCGGCGTCTGGAGATCGCGCGCTGCATGATCACCGAGCCGCGCCTGTTGATGCTCGACGAGCCGGCGGCCGGCCTCAACCCGCAGGAAAAGATCGAGCTGCAGCATCTGATCGACAAGCTGCGCCGCGAGTTCGGCGTATCGGTGCTGCTGATCGAACACGACATGAGCCTCGTGATGGGCGTGTCCGACCGCATCCTCGTGATGGAGCACGGCCGGCCGATCGTGATCGGCACGCCGGAAGCGGTCCGCAACGACCCGCGCGTGATCAAGGCGTACCTGGGGGAAGAGTGATGCTGAAGCTGGAACAGGTCCATACGCACTACGGCGCGGTCGAGGCGCTCGCGGGCGTGTCGATCGAGGTGAACAAGGGCGAGATCGTCACGCTGATCGGCAGCAACGGCGCCGGCAAGACGACGCTGATGATGACGGTATGCGGCACGCCGCGTGCATCGTCGGGCCGCGTGCTGTTCGAAGGCAACGACATCACCGCGATGTCGACGCACCAGATCATGCGGCAGGGGATGGCGATCTCGCCGGAAGGGCGGCGCGTGTTCCCGAGCCTGACGGTGCTCGAGAACCTGAAGATGGGCGGCTTCTTCGCGAGTCGTCACGAGATCGACGACGGCGTCGAGCACGTGTTCAAACTGTTTCCGCGCCTGAAGGAACGCGCGGCGCAGCGGGCCGGCACGATGTCGGGCGGCGAGCAGCAGATGCTGGCGATCGGCCGCGCGCTGATGAGCAAGCCGCGTTTGCTGCTGCTCGACGAGCCGACGCTTGGCCTCGCGCCGCTCGTGATCGCGCAGATCTTCGACATCATCCGGACGATCCGCGACGAAGGCGTCACGGTCTTCCTGGTCGAGCAGAACGCGAACAAGGCGCTCGGCGTGGCCGATCGCGGCTACGTGCTCGAAACGGGGCGCGTGGTGCTGGCTGACACGGGCGCGAACCTGCTCGCGAACGACCGGATCAAGCAGGCGTATCTCGGCGGTTGACGAGAGAAAGCCGCCGGCCTGCAACGGGCTGGCGGCAGTTTTGCGGGACTGTTCGCGTTCGTTTGCAAGGCCGGTTCCCGGCCTTGTCTTCCCTATCCGATCCTGAACGTGCTTTTCAGCACGTCGCGCAGATGCAGCGCGGCGCGATTGCTGTCGTCCGTCAGCACCGTGACGAGGTGCGGCGGCAGATCGGGCAGCGCGATTCCGGCGATGTGGCTCGTCAGGTTGCCCGACACACGCTCATGCTCGATCAGGCCGACCGCGAGGCCGTTCGCGATGCACGCTTCCACCGCCGGCGAACTGGCGCTTTCGAGCAGCATCCGGTGCGCGATCTTCGCCTTCTTCAGCGCACGCAATGCGGTGTCGCGGTACGGGCAGCCCGGCAGTTGCACCGCGATCGGCAGCGGTGCGTCGGGATTGAACTTGAACGTGCGCGCCGCTACTCACACCGGATGGGTCTTGCCGAGCAGCTCGGCGTGCGGCGGCGCTTTCGGTACTACGGCGATCGTGATGTCGAGCTGGCCGCGCGCGAACAGCTGCTGCAACTCGTCGCTGGAGCGCGCTTCGACCGTCAGTTCGAGCAGCGGCCGGTCCGCGGCGAAGCGCGGCAGGAATTCCGCCATGAAGTGCGCCGCGTAGGAATCGGGGATGCCGAGCCGCAGCTTGCCGGTCAGCATCTGCGGCGACAGCGATTCGACGAGCCGGTCGTGGCTCAGCAGAAACTCGGTGGTGTCGCTCAGCAGCTTGTGGCCGAACTGCGTAAGTTCGACCGCCTGGTTGTTTCGCGTGAATAGCCGCTGCGCGACCATCTCCTCCAGCTTCTGAATCTGCGCGGTGACGGACGACGGGCTGCGGTTCACATGAACGGCCGCATCCTTGAAGCGGCCAAGCTTCGCGACGGCGTGGAAGGTACGGAGCAGGTCGACGTCCAGGGTACGCGGCATGATTTGGTTTTTCCGAATCGGTGATTCAGGTAATGTCGATTGACGGAATTATTGAGCAACCCATATTCTCGGGTCAACGGCTCGAGCCGATTCGCCCGGCGGACCTGCGACCCGCGCCGGTCTCCTGCCACCTTCCGAGAATCGTCGCTCCATGCAGCTATTCCTGCTTCAACTCGTTTTCGTCCTGTCGTGGAGTTCCGGATTCATCGGCGCCAAGCTCGGCGCGGAGACGGCCGGCGCGTTCAACCTGCTGTTCTGGCGGTTCCTGCTCGTCACGCTGTGCGTCGCGATCGTCGTCAATCGGCGGATCGGGCGCCTGACGCTCGAAAAAATCCGCTATCACGCGGTGATCGGCTTCCTGTCGCAGTTTCTCTATCTGGCCTGCGTGTACGTTGCGATCCAGCATGGGCTGCCACCGGGCATCGCGGCGATCGTCGCGGCGTTGCAGCCGCTCATCACGGCGGCGATGGCGTCGTTCGGCGGCAGCGAACGCAGCGGGGCGCGCCAATGGGCCGGGCTCTTGGTCGGGTTCGTCGGCGTGGGCATCGTGATCGGCGGGCAATACGCGCTGCCGGCCGGGTCGGTCGGGATCGTGATGTACCTGCTGCCGCTGGTGTCCGCGTTCGGCTTGTCGATCGCGACGATCTATCAGCGCCGCCGCGCGTTGTCCGACGTGCGCAGTAACGAGGACGGGTTGATCCTGCCGTTGTTCGTGCAGGGCTGCGTGAGCCTCGTGCTGTTCGCGGCGGGCGGGATCGTCACGGGCGACCTGCACGTGCCGACGCAGCCGAACGTGTGGGTGTCGGTCGTGTGGCTCACGGTGTTCTCGACGTTCGTCGCTTATCTGTCGTTGTGGGCGCTGCTCAGGCGGATGCCGGCGACGCGCGTGGCGACGCTCGTCTATCTCGAGCCACCGGTGACGCTGATGTGGGCCGCGTGGATGTTCGGCGACCGGATCGAGGTGACGACCTATGTCGGTATCGTCGTCGTCGCGCTCGGCGTCTGGCTGGCCGGCAAGCACGGCGCGCGGCCGCGCTGCGCGGACATGAAGACGCCCGGCCGCCGACGTGCTGGTCGCGCGCGTGATTCCAGTGTAGCTTCGCGAGACTGCCCGAATCGTGAAGGAATCCGATGAAAGTCAAACGAATCGTCGCCAACATCGACACGCGATCCGTCGACGACGCCAAGCGCTTCTATCAGCACATTTTCGGCCTCGACCTGCTGATGGACCACGGCTGGATCGCGACCTACGGCAATGCCGAGCAGATGGACGTGCAGATCAGCTTCGCGTCGCAGGGCGGGTCGGGCACGCCGACGCCCGATCTGTCGATCGAGGTCGATGACCTCGACGAAGCGCTCGCGCGCATTCAGGCTGCCGGCATTCCGGTCGAATACGGCCCGGCCGACGAGCCATGGGGTGTGCGGCGCTTCTACGTGCGCGACCCGTTCGGCAAGCTCGTCAACGTGCTCGCGCATCGCTGAGCGGCGGTGGCGTGCGGCGGCCGGCGGGCGGGGCACGCCGGCGTTCACGCATGCAACGCCAGCCCCTTCACCGCCTTGTCGACGGCCTTCTTCGGCCCGTGCAACGCCAGGCCGACGAGATCGGGATGCTCCGCGTCCTCGGCGCGAAACGCCGCGCGGTTGGCCGCATCGTGCCCGGTCGAAAACATCGCCCGCACGTAGGGCACGATCGTGAGCTCGCGCGACAGCGCCTGACGGTGCGCGGCCTGCAATCCGTTCAAATCGGCGGCGAACACCAGCATCGGCTGGCCGAGCATCCGGCCGTAGCGGCGCCCGGCCGCATCCTCGTAAGGCTCGCCCAGTGCTTGGGGCGCGCCGGCCGCGACGCCCGTTGCGAGAAACGCGACCACGTTGAGTTTCTGCCACGCGGCGAGATCGTCGCGCACGATCAGCGCTACTTTGGTATCGAACATGCTTGCTCCCGGTTGGAGCATCCATGATCGGACGTCGTGCGCGATCAGTCTGGAACGTTTGTGCAGAGTTGCCGGTACGCGGCCGGCGTGATCCGGTATGCGCGGCGGAACCAGCGGCCGAGGTGGCTCTGGTCGGCGAAGCCGACGTCGGCGGCCGCCTGCGCGGGCGTGCGGCCGGCCGCCAGCAGCTTGCGCGCGGCACGCAGCCGCAAGCGCACGAGGTACGCGTGCGGCGACGTGCCGAACGCGCGCTGGAACATCCGCGTGAGCCGGAACCGGTCGATGCCGGCGGCGCTCGCGAGTTCGTCGAGGCCGATGTTGCCGTCCATGCGTTCGTGCAGCAGGTCGCGCACGCGCGCGATCGCAGGCGGCACGGCGCTGCTCTCCAGCACGAGCGGGCTGGCCAGTTGGCTGCCGAGGCGCATCAGCAGGCGGTCGAGCGTCTGGTCGCGCGCAAGCCGGCCTTCGTTGTCGTGGATCGCGAAGAAGGCGTTCCGGATCGCGTCGACGAGGCCGCGATCGTCGACGAGCGTATGGCCGAACGTGGCTTCGACGCTGCCGAGGCCCGGCAGGTCCAGCCGGCGCGCGGCGCGCTCGACCCACGCCTGCGGCAGGTACAGCATCCCGTACGTGAAGCCGCCGGCTTCGGGCGCGTGGCCGTCGTGCATCGCGCCCGGCTCGATCAGGATCGCGCGGCCCGGCACGCTGGTATGCAGCGAACGGCGACACTGGAAGCGTTGCACGCCCTGTTCGGTGAAGCCGACCAGCATGTCGTCGTGATCGTGCGCATCGTACGCATGGCCGTTGAAATGGGCGTGCAGGCTTTCGATGCCGGTTTCCGC
Source organism: Burkholderia sp. MSMB1078WGS (assembly GCF_001528895.1). Classification (NCBI taxonomy): domain Bacteria; kingdom Pseudomonadati; phylum Pseudomonadota; class Betaproteobacteria; order Burkholderiales; family Burkholderiaceae; genus Burkholderia; species Burkholderia sp. MSMB1078WGS. The sequence continues at coordinate 9,768 of NZ_LPDI01000116.1, forward strand.
ATCGCGGCGCGCGACGAGCCAGTGGTCGGTCGTGCCGACGGTCTTTGCGTCGGTCGTCATCGCGCGCCTCGCACATCGTCGTGGCGTGACGAAACGAGGTTGCAGGCGGCGGGACAGGGAAGGCGGGTGCGGCTCATGGTTCGTTCGCCGCCTGTTCGGCCTGTTCGTCGCGCGCGTATTGCGCGGGCGGCCGGCCGACGTGCCGCGCGAACGCGACGCTGAAGGTGCTCGCGGAACTGTAGCCGACGCGCGCCGCGATCTCGGCGATGCGGCCTTCGTTGCGGCGCAGCAGGTCTTTCGCGAGCGCCATGCGCCACGTCAGCAGGTATTCCATCGGCGCGACGCCGACCGCACGGCTGAAACGCTCGAAGAAGGTCGAGCGCGACAGCGCCGCTTCCTTCGCCAGCTCGACGATCGTCCACGGATGCGACGGGCGCGCATGCATGGCGCGGATGGCGGCCGCGAGGCGGCTGTCGGCGAGCCCGCGCACGAGGCCCGGCGATGCGTGCGTGCCGGCCGTGAATCGCAACGCCTCGATCAGCAGCACTTCCATCAGCCGCGACAGCACGATCTCGCGCGCGGGCCGCTGCGCGCGCGATTCGTCGCGCACCAGTTGCACGAGCGTGGTCAGTCGCGGATCGCCGCGCACGTGCACGAATCGCGGCAGGAGTGACACCAGCAATGCCGCGTCGGGCGAACCGAAGCTGCAGTTGCCCAGCATCATGCGCGTGTCGATGGGGTTGCCGGGATCGCCCACCCGGTATTCGCCGGTGTCGAGCGCCATCGGCGGTGCGGATTCGACGCCCGGCGGCGGCGGTTCGAGGCTCGATGTCGCGATGCCGTACGCCGCCGGAATCAGCACGAAATCGCCGGCCCGCAATTCGATCGGCGCGTGCCCGTCGATCTCGATCCGGCAACCGCCGTCGAGAACGACGCAATAGAACGGCTCGCCGGCGACCGTACGACGCACGAGCCATGGGCTCGCACCGTGAACGGACTTGGAGTACCGCGCAGCCGGTTGCAGCAGCGTCACGACTTCGGTCAGCGGGTCGATCATCGCCGGACTCTCGCAAAAGAAAAGCGGATTTTCGATTGTAGCGAATACGGCGGCGGCCATCTATCGTACGGACACGTGCTCAACACATCCCAGGAGTTCGCATGAAGACCGTACTGATCACCGGCTGTTCTTCCGGCTTCGGCCTCGAAATCGCGCGCCATTTCCTGGCGCGCGACTGGCAGGTCGTCGCGACGATGCGCACGCCGCGCGGGGACGTGCTGCCGCCGTCGGAGCGCTTGCGCGTGCTGCCGCTCGACGTGACGAACGCGGACAGCATTCACGCGGCGATCGATGCCGCCGGCCCGATCGACGTGCTCGTCAACAACGCGGGCTTCGGCGCGGCCGCACCGGCCGAACTCACGCCGCTCGACACGGTGCGCGCGCTGTTCGACACCAACACGATCGGCACGATCGCGGTGACGCAGGCCGTGCTGCCGCAATTTCGCACGCGCGGCGCGGGCGTGATCGTGAACGTCACGTCGAGCGTCACGCTGAAGGTGCTGCCGCTGGTCAGCGCGTATCGTGCAAGCAAGGCGGCCGTGAATGCGTTCACCGAATCGATGGCGGTCGAGCTCGCACCGTTCGGCGTGCGCACGCATCTCGTGCTGCCGGGCCGCGCGCCCGGCACGCGTTTCGCCGACAACGCACGGGCCAACATGCATGGCTTCGAGCACGAAGCGTACGCGGACTTCGTCGGCAAGGCCGTGGCGCGGATGCTCGATGCATCGGGGCCGATCACCCATGCGCAGGACGTTGCCGAAGCCGTGTGGCGCGCGGCGACCGATCCGTCGAGCCCGATGCGTATCCCTGCCGGCGCCGATGCCGAAGCTTGGGCCGCCGAAGCCCGCTGATCGATACGGAATGCGAAGCATGAGCGCGTCGTGCCGGTCGGTCGAACCGGCGCGACGGATCGCGCGGGAACGGGGCTGTCGCGTGCCGTTACAGCGCGCGCGTAATCGCCTGCTCCAGCAGCGACAGGCCGAGATCGATCTCGTCGTCGCTGACGGTCAGCGGCGGCGCGATCCGGAACACGCCGCCCATGCCGGGCAACTGCACGATGTTCATGCTGAGCCCGAGGTTCATGCACGCGCGCGTGATCTTCGCGCCGAGCCCGTCCGCCGGCTCCTTGGTGCGGCGATCCTTGACGATTTCGACGCCGAGCAGTAGCCCGCGCCCACGCACGTCGCCGATGCAGTCGAAGCGTTCCATCAGGTCGAGCAGGCCGCGCCGCAGCCGCTCGCCCATCACGTTCGCGCGCGCGACGAGGCCGTCGCGCTGCACGACGTCGAGCACGCGCAGGCCGACGGCTGCCGGCAGCGGGTCGGACACGTGCGTCGTATAGAACAGATAGCCGAGTTCGTGCGCGCGTTCCTCGATGGCCGCGGACGTCACGAGGGCTGCGAGCGGCAGCCCCGCGCCGAGCGTCTTCGATAGCGTCAGGATGTCGGGCGTCACGCCGTCGCGCTGGCACGCGAACATCGTGCCGGTGCGACCGACGCCCGTTTGCGCTTCGTCGAGGATCAGCAGCATGCCGCGTTCCTCGCACTTGCGCTTGAGCGCAGCCATATAGCCTTCCGGCAATTCGATGATCCCGCCCGAACTGAGGATCGGCTCCGCGATGAACGCGGCGAGGTTGCCGCTCGACTGGCGATCGATCAGGTCGAACGCGTAGTCGAGTTCGGCGAGCGGGTCGTAGGCGCCGTTGCGCTCGAAGCGCGGCCGGTATGCGAACGGCGCCGGAATCGCGAACGAGCCGACCGACGCCGGGCCGACGCCCTTGCGGCCGGCGCTGTACGTGGCCGACGCGGCGGCGCCCGTCATCCCGTGCCACGACTGCGCGAACCCGACGATCTCGTACTTGCCGGTGACGAGCTTCGCCATCCGGATCGCCGCCTCGTTCGATTCCGCGCCGGTGCTGAGCAGCAGCGTGCGGTCGAGCCCGGCGGGCGTGATGTCGGCCAGGCGGGTCGCGAGATCGACGACCGGCCGCGACAGCATGCCGCTGAACAGGTGGTCGAGCTTGCCCGCGTATTCGCCGATCACGGACACGATCTCCGGATGGCTGTGGCCGAGCACCGCGCTCATCTGGCCCGACGTGAAATCGAGGATCGCGCGGCCGTCGGCGTCGTAGACGAAGCTGCCTTTCGCGCGCTCGACGATCATCGGCTCGAACGTGCCGCCGTAGCGGACCAGGTGCTGCCTGGCGTTGCGCCAGAAGGTTGCGTCGTCGTTCAGGGACATCGGGCGGCTCCGGGCAAAAGGGCGGGGGATCGCTTGCAGTCTAGGCGCGCGTCTGGTTTGATGGAAACGAATAGTTCTAATGCAAGCTAGAAAGGGAGCTAATACCTTGGCGCTTTCGCTCGAAATCGACCTGCTGCGCTCGTTCGTCGCGATCGCCGAGGTGCGCGCGTTGAGCCGCGCGGCCGCGCGGGTCGGCCGCACGCAATCCGCGCTCAGCCAGCAGATGAAGCGGCTCGAAGCGGCCGTCGATCAGCCGCTGTTCCAGCGTACCGGCCGCGGCGTGGTGCTGACGCATCCGGGCGAGCGGCTGCTCGTGCACGCGCAGCGCATCCTGCGGCTGCACGACGAGGCGATGGCCGACCTGTGCGGCACGGGGTTGTCTGGGACCATCCGGTTCGGCTGCCCGGACGATTACGCCGAGGTGTGGCTGCCGTCGCTGCTGCGGCAGTTTTCGAGCCAGCATCCGCAGGCGATCGTCGAAGTCGTCTGCGCGCCCACGCCGCGGCTCGTCGAACACCTGGAGAAGCGTGCGGTCGATCTGGCGATGATTGCCGTGCCGGACGACGGCGCGACCGACGACATCGTTCGCCGCGAGCAACTGGTCTGGATCGGCTATCCGGGGCTCGAACCCGCGCATTTCGATCCGCTGCCGCTCGCGCTGTCCGACCGCGACACGCTCGATCATCTCGCGGCCTGCGACGCGTTGAGCGGCGCCGGCCGCGACTATCGCGTCGCGTACGCGAGCAGCAGCCTCGCCGGGCTGATCGCGCTCGTGCGCTCGGGGCAGGCGTTCGCGGTGATGACGCAGACGGCAGTGCCGGCCGACCTCGCGATCGTCAACGGCGATCCGCATTTGCCGCCGTTGCCGGCCGTGGGCATCACGCTGAGGTTCGACCGGAAGCGGCCGTCGCACCTGACGGCAGCATTCGCCGACCATATCCGGCAAACGCTGCCGTTGCTGTGACGGGCGACGCGAATCAGTCGACCATCGACGAGGCCGACACCTGCCTGGAGCCGGGCATCTCCGCCGTCGCATCGCGTACGCGGATCGCCGCCTGCATGGCCGGCAGCTTCAGTTCGGTTTCCTGATATTCACCGGCCGGTTCGGGCCCGCCGACGATGCCGCGATTGTCGTCGGGCGTCGCATCACGCGCGGCTCGAGCGCCGCGCCGCCAGCACTGCGATGACGAGCAGCACCGCGACATAGGCGGCGACGCTCGTCCATGCGCCGCGTTGCCAGAACGCGCCGCCGACCGAGCCGAGCACGCTCGACCCGACATAGTAGGCGAGCAGATACAGCGAGGCCGCATGCCCTTTCGCGGCGCCTGCGAGCGCGCCGACCCAGCCGCTCGCGACCGAATGGGCGACGAAGAAGCCGATCGTCACGAGCACGATGCCGACGACGATCGCGGCGAGCGAGTGCGACAGCGTCAGTGCGAGGCCCACCGCGAAGACGACGATGCCGCTGACCAGGACCGGCCCCCGCCCGAGACGATCGGCAAGCGCGCCGGCGCTCGATGACGACACCATCCCGAACAGGTACGCGCCGAAGATCAGCCCGCATGCGGTCGGGCTCAGGTTGAACGGCGCCGCCATGAGCCGGAATCCGGCGTAGTTGTAGATCGTCACGAACGCGCCCATCATCAGGAAGCCGATCGCGAACACGAACGGTAGGCGTGCATGACGCAGTTGCGCGTGCCACAGCCGCAGGTGGTGACGCAGCGTCAGGTCGGTGCGCTTCACGAAGCGTCGCGAGGCCGGCAGCAGCATCACGAACGCGAGCGCCGCGAGCAGGTCGACGACGCCGATCGACAGCATCGCCGTTCGCCACGAGAAGTGCTCCTCGAGCGCGCTCATCCCGATCCGTCCGATCATGCCGCCGAACGCGGTGCCGCCGACGTAGAGCCCCATCGAGAAGCCGAGCCCGTCGGCGGCGATTTCTTCCGCGAGATAGGCCATCGCCACCGCCGGCACGCCGCCCAGCGCGAAGCCTTCGAGCGCACGCCAGACAAGCAGCAGGTGCCAGTTCGGCGACAGCGCGGCGAGCAGGTTGAACACCGCGGCCAGCGTCATCGACACGAACATCAGCCCGCGCCGCCCGACCCGTTCGGACAGCGCGCCGGCACACAGGATCGACACTGCGAGCATCCCGGTCGACAGCGACAGCGAGAGCGAACTCGACGCCGCGCCGACGTCGAACTCGCGTGCGAACGCGGGAAGCAGCGGCTGCACGCAGTACAGCAGCGAGAAAGTGGCAAAGCCGGCGAGGAAAAGCGCGAGCGCGATGCGCTTGTACGCGGCCGAGCGCGGGGACACGCCGGCCGGCAGCGCATCGGGTGCGGATGGTTGCGTGCCGGGCATGGATCGGGAAATCGAAGCGGAGGACATGGGGGCACTCGATGTGCGACGGAATACACGAATTCTTGCGCACGGTCATGTATATGTCCAATATATGAAATGAACCGCAGCAATATGTTTTAACACTGGCTGACAGGCCAGCCCGACTCACCGCGAGATCACGTCACGCATGGAACTCCGGCATCTGCGCTACTTTCTGGCCGTCGCGGCCGCGTCGAATTTCACGAAGGCCGCCGAAACGCTCGGCATCGGCCAGCCGCCGTTGAGCCAGCAGATCAAGGCGCTCGAGAGCGAACTCGGCGTGGAGCTGTTCAAACGCACCGCGCGCGGCGCCGAGCTGACGCTGGCGGGCGAGGTCTTCGCGGAAGAGGCGCGCCGCGTGCTGGAAGATGCCGAGCGCGCGGCGCGGGCGGCCAGGCGCGCCGCACGCGGGGAAACCGGCCATTTGCGGGTGGGCTTCACCGGCACGGCCGCGTTCAATCCGAAAGTGTCGGATCTGATTCGCCGTTTTCGCGAGGCGTATCCGGATGCGGAGCTAACGTTGCAGGAGGCGACGTCGGGCGTGCTGCTGGAGGCGCTGGAGGCCGGGCGTCTCGACGTCGCGATCGTGCGGCCCGAGCGTCGCGTCGCCGCGGCGCTGCGGGTATCCGACTGGGACGAGGAGCCGATGTTCGTCGCGCTGCCCGTCGCGCATCGGCTGGCGCCGCGCCGGCGTATCGATCTGGCCGAGCTGGCCGACGAGTCGTTCGTGCAGGTGCCGCGCGCGGCCGGCGCCGCGCTGTTCGACGACATCGTCGCCGCGTGCCAGGCCGCCGGGTTCGAGCCGCGCATGGGGCAACCGGCGCCGCAGATCGCGTCCGCGGTGACGCTGGTGGCGGCCGGGCTCGGCGTGTCGGTCGTGCCGAAAGCGATTACGCAGGTGCAGGTGCCCGGGGTCGTGTACCGGCCGTTCGCCGGTAACCGGTTTCGCGCCAGGCTCGCCATCGCGTCGCGCTGCGACGAGCCGTCGGCGGTGGTGCGCAATTTTCTGTTGCTCGCGTAGCCGGCAACAAAAAACCCGCGAAGCCATATGCTGTCGCGGGTTTCAGATCATGCTCGGAATGCGCTGGAAGCGCATCTGGTGCCGACGGCGAGACTCGAACTCGCACAGCTTTCGCCACTACCCCCTCAAGATAGCGTGTCTACCAATTTCACCACGTCGGCACTGCAAGGGGCGCAATTCTAACGTCACATCGCGCGTTTGTGAAGGGGGTGTGACAAGGTCGTGTGCGTGCACGCGATCGATCCCGGTAGAATTCGTCCGATCGACCCGACGATCACCGCAACCGCCACCCGTTTTCTCCCCGTGATACACACCCTCGAACAGCTGCAGGCCGGACAACTGTCGGGCGCGCGGCAACTCAAGCTCGCGTGCGGGCTGACCGAATTTCCGCGCGAGATCTTCGATCTGGCCGACACGCTCGAAGTGCTCGACCTGACCGGCAATGCGTTGTCCGCGCTGCCGGACGATCTGCCGCGGCTGCATCGTCTGCGCATCCTGTTCGCGTCGGGCAACCGCTTCACCGCCTTTCCCGACGTGCTCGGCGCATGCGATCGGCTCGACATGATCGGCTTCAAGGCGAACCGGATCCGCACCGTGCCGCGCGGCGCGCTGCCGCGTGCGCTGCGCTGGCTGATCCTGACCGACAACGCCATCGACGAACTGCCGGCCGACATCTGCGATTGTGCGCGGTTGCAGAAGCTCATGCTTGCCGGCAACCGGTTGCGGACGCTACCCGCCGAAATGGCCGCCTGCCGCGCGCTGGAGCTGGTGCGCCTGTCGGCGAACCGGCTGGATGCGTTGCCCGACTGGCTGCTGCGCCTGCCGCGTCTCGCATGGCTCGCCGTGGCCGGCAATCCGTTCGGCGCGGCGCCGGAGGCCGCGGCGTCTGCCGGGCCGGACGTCGCGGAGATCGACTGGGCGGCGCTTTCGTGTGAACGGAAACTGGGCGAGGGCGCGTCGGGTGTCATTTATCGCGCGCAATGGCGGGCGAACGGCCATCCGCCGCGCACGGTCGCGGTCAAGCTGTTCAAGGGCGCAGTCACGAGCGACGGCCTGCCCGATTGCGAAATGGCCGCATGCCTGCATGCCGGCCGTCATCCGCATCTGATCCCGGTGATCGGCAAGGTGCGCGGGCATCCGGACGGCACGCACGGCCTCGTGATGGAGCTGGTCGATCCCGCGCTGACGAATCTCGCCGGGCCGCCGAGCTTCGCGTCCTGCACGCGCGACGTCTATGCCGCCGATGCGAGATTCGATCCGGCGCAGGCGCTGCGGATCGCGCACGGCATCGCATCGGCGGCCGGCCATCTGCACGCGCGCGGCATCATGCACGGCGATCTGTACGCGCACAACATCCTGCACGACGGCGCAGGCGGCGCGTTGCTCGGGGATTTCGGGGCGGCGTCGCCGTACGACGTGAACGAGCGCACACGCGGCGCCCGGTTCGAGCGGCTCGAAGTGCGCGCGTTCGGCTATCTGCTCGGCGAATTGCTCGAGCGATGCGAATCGCATGCCGGCGCGCTCGATGCGCTTGCGGCGGCGTGCGTGAACGAGGATGTCGATGCACGGCCGTCGTTCGACGAGATCGCGGCCGCACTGGCCGCGCGCATGCACTGACGGGATCGGGCCGGCCTACGCCTGCCGCGCGGTCAGCAGCTTGATGCCGAGCCCGACGAACAGCAGCCCGCTCGCGCGCTTGAGCGCGCGCACCGCGCGGCTCATGCCGAAACCGCGATGCAGGCGGCGCACGCCGGCCGAATAGACACTGTGAACGATCACGACCGTGCAGGCGATCGTCGCGTACATCACGACGAACTGCAGCGCGAGCGGGCGATCGTGCACGATGAACTGCGGCATGAACGCGGACAGGAAGATCATCGTCTTCGGATTGCTGCCCGACACGAACAGCGCTTCGCGGAACAGTTTCCGGCGATCGGGCGCGACGATCTCGGCCGCGCCGCTCGATGCGGCGGTCTTGCTATCGCCGCGCAACTGCCGGACACCCAGGTACATCAGATACGCGGCGCCGATCACCTTCATCGCGACGAACAGCGGCGGCATCGCCGCCAGCACCGCGCCGACACCGAGCGCGACCAGCAGCACGACCACGCCCTGCGCGACGAGGTTGCCCGCGATCGTCGCGACGGTGCCGTGCATGCCATAGCGCACCGTGTTGCGGATCACGAGCAGCACGTTGGGCCCCGGCGACAGCGTCGTGGCGAGATAGGCTGCGGCGAACAGCATCCAGGTCTGAATGGACATGCGGCGCTCCGAAAGGCGGTTGCGGCGGTCGGGATGAAGCGATGATGCCACGCCAATAATGGCGCGGGCCGCCGCCGCAACCGTGCCGTCGTCGCGCGTCAGCGCGCGTCGCGCATGCAGTACGCGGGAATCGACGGCGGTGTATCGATGGCGGCAGGCCGCGTCATCCATGCGATCCACGCGGCCCATAAGCCGCAGACGATCAGTACCGCGACATTCAGCGGCGTCCGGTAGCGGACGATCAGGTCGGCGAGCGGCAGGCGGTCTTTCATGAGCGTCTCCTTCGGTCGAGGGGCAGGCGGCGTTACTGGCCGGCGTAGGCCGGCGCCTTCGCGTCGCAGGTCACGGACACGGTCGAGCCGTCCGCGAAATGCAGCCGGAGCGGCACCTTCGCGCCGGGCGCGACGGCCTGGCGCGGCGCTTCCAGCATCGCGTGATAGCCCTTCGGCTTGAAGGCGACCGTGCCGTGCGCCGGCACGACGACCGAGTCGATGTGGACCATCTTCGCGGTGCTGCCGCTCGTCTGCGTTTCATGCATCATCGCCATCCCGTAGGCGGGCGTGTCGATACCGACGAGCGTCGCGGGTGCGTCGCCGTCGTTCTTCAGCGTGAAGTAGCCGGAGGACGGCACCGTCGCCGGCATCGTGCGGATCCAGCACGCATCGGCCTGTAGGGCCGGCGCGGCGAACGTGGCGGTCACGTGCAGCGCCAGCGCCGTGAGCAGGCCGGTCGAAATCGTGCGTTTCATCGTTTGTTCTCCTGATCGAGTGCGATGCCGGGGGCATCGATGCGAATGCGATCGGCACGGCGCGCCGATGCGCATCGCGTGCGTTACTTCAGCGTGAATGCGTAGCGGCCGTGCGTGCGATGGCCGTCGCTGGCCACCGCGATCCACGCGACCGTGTACGTGCCGGCCTTCAGATCGGCCAGTGCGACGCGCATCCGCTTCCGGTTGCCGGTGTCGACGGCCGACTTCCCGTCGACGACCGACTGCCCGTGGCTATCGGTCACGGCGATCGAGCTGAACGCCGGCTCGAGCGCCTCGCCGAAGTCGATCGTGACTGCGTGCGGCGCGCTCGACAGCGTGGCGTCGGGGGCCGGGTCCTGCGTTTTCGGGAGCGCGTGCGCATGGGCGGCCTGGATGACGACGAAGCCGAGTGCGGCGAGCGCGCCGCGAACGAAAGGGGTGGTTTTCATGGCTGGATGAGCGAGTGACGAATCGGATGGAAAAGACGGATTCGACGGACGGCTGCGCGAGCGGCATCGATGTCGGCGGCGATTGGCGCGGCCGTGCGCGGTCGGACATTCGCATGCGGGCGAATGCAGGCGCGGTCATTCGAACCGGCGGCGGCCAACCGCGCACACGGCACGGCGCCGCGCGCAGCATGGTGAGACATGATCGTCCTTCGAAACGTGACACGTCGCGCACGCGGGCGGCGTGCGCAGGCTGCGCGATGCACGACGGCATCACGCGCAATGACGACGGATCAGGACGCGAGCGGCGGGGCGCGCGGTTGCGCGGCCGTGAGCGGCAGCGCGCGGCGCAGGCTTTCGAAGCGGGTCGCCGCGCGATGCTCGATCGCGTGCACGTGGGCCGCGAACGTCAGTTCGGGGGCAGGCAGCGCGGGAGTATGAGCAAGCAGGCTGCAGTAGCCGCATGCGTGGAGATGCGCCTGCAGGCTTTTCGTCGACGTATCGGCGGAGCGATCGCCGGAGGCTGGCGCGGACGAACAGTAGCCGGCCAGCAGCGCGTCGACGCGGCCTTGCGTGGTCAGCGCCTGCGAGATCGTCGGCGCGAGCGCCGTCATCAGGATGGCGAGCATCCCGAGCAGACTGCCGATCTTCCGGAGGCGACGATTCAGCATGCGATGCGCGGCGGCGGGTGGACGACGATGCCGCCGATTATGCCACGCACGTCGATGCGTCGGCCGGCACGAACGTGCGGCGTAGCGGCGCGCTACGCGTGCAGCGCCAGATATTTCGCGATCAGCGTCATCTGCGCGGCCCAACCCTGGTCGTTCATTGCGCGCGCCGTCGCGCGACGCGCTTCGATCAACTGGTCGAAACCTGTTTCGGTGACCGTGAGCAACGTGCCGCCGGCCTGCGCCGCGAGCGTGAACGTGACGAGCGTCATCGGCTCGGACGCGTAATCGACGTTCGGATCGATCGCGAACGGATGCCAGCGGAACGAGAACAGTCGTTGCGGCTCGATGCGATCGACGACGATTTCGAACACGGTGCCCGCATAGGGCTCCTGCGCCTTCGCGACATCGTCGTCGACGCGGGTGGGCGTGATGCGGCCGAACAGCGGCTGGCCGGCCTCGAACGGGCCGTCGAACGAGACGCCGAACCACTGGCCGAATTCGCCGGAATTGCTGACGGCTGCCCAGACGCGGTCGGGCGCTGCGCCGAGCAGCGCCTGTTTTTCGATGCGATCGGTTTGCTGGGTCATCGTGTTCTCCATGCAGGATCGAGCGTTGCAGGACGACGCGCGCGCTCGCGCGCCGCGTCTAGTCGAGCATGGCCGCGTCGGGCACGTCGAGCACGAGGTCCGACGTTGCGACGGCCACGCACGGCAGCGTATAGCCGTCGGCCTTTTCCTCGCGGCTCAGCCCCGGCCATTCGATCGTGTAGCGTACGCTGCCGCTGACGATCCGGCAAAGGCAGCTTCGGCACGTGCCGTTGCGGCAGGAGCGCGGCAGCGACACGCGGGCGAACGCGGCGGCTTCGAGCACCGTCAGCGAATCGGGTGCGTCGAAGGTTGCGCCGAGCGGCTCGATGCGCACGAGGGACGGGTGTTCTGGATCGGTCATGACTGAAGCGGGCAGCGGTTCGGCGGCGACGCGCCAAGCATACCCGAACCCGCCGGCGGCCGGAGGCCGCCAGCCGCGGGCGTCAGTGCCGTCGCAGATACCGGTACACGGTATTGCGGGCGAGACCGAGTTCGCGCGCGGCCGCCGATACGTTGCCGCCATGCCGCGCGAGCACCGCATCGATCATCGCGGCCTGGTGGCTTTGCAGCGTCGTGCCTTCGCGCTTGCCGGCCGGCGTGGCTGCTTCCGGCGCAGCCGCGGCGTCGTCGCAGTCGAGCCAGAAATCGTCGGGCAAATGCGCGAGCGTGATCTCGTCTTCGTCCTCGGCGAGCATGCCGGCCGTACGCAGCACGTTGGTCATCTGCCGCAGGTTGCCGGGCCAGCGGTGGCGCGCGAACGCGTCGAGCACGTCGGCCGCGAGGCGGCGCGGCATCGGCTCGCTGCGCGCGAGCCGCGCGAGGATCCGCTCGACGAGCGCCGGCAGGTCGGTGCGCGTGGCGAGCGCCGGCAGCGTGACCGCGAGCCCGTTGATCCGGTAGAACAGGTCTTCTCGGAACGTGCCGTCGGCGATCATCGCGCGCAGGTCGCGGTGTGTCGCGCAGACCACGCGCACGTCGACCGGCACCGCGCGTGCGCCGCCGAGCGGCATCACCGCGCGCTCCTGCAGCACGCGCATCAGCCGCACCTGCTGCGCGAGCGGCATGTCGCCGATTTCGTCGAGAAACAGCGTGCCGCCGTCGGCCTGCGCGATCTTGCCGGGGCTGCCGCGCTTGCGCGCGCCCGTGAACGCGCCGTCTTCATAGCCGAACAGCTCGGCCTCGATCAGCGAATCGGGCAGCGCCGCGCAGTTCACCGCGACGAACGGGCCGTCCGCGCGCGGCGACGCCTGGTGCAGCGCGCGGGCGAGCCATTCCTTGCCGGTGCCGGTCTGGCCGAGGATCAGCAGCGGCAGGTCGCGCCCGCGGATCTTCGCGACGCGTTCGAGCACGGCGGCCATGCGCGCGTCGCCGGTGTCGAGCGTCGCGAACGTGATCGCGTCGGGGTCCGGAGCACGCACGCGCGCGGCCGGCGCGGCCGGCCTGACGGCGACGGTCGTTTTCTGCGCTTCCGGGAATTCGCAGCGCGCGAGCACGCGCACGCCGGTCGACAGCGTGAGGCGGAACGTGGCGCCCGGTGCGCGCGCGGCCTGCTGCGCGAGCTGGCCGAAGCGCATGCCGAACAACGCGTCGCTGGCCTGGTGCTGCAGTGCGTCGAACGACGCGCCGAGCTGGAACTGGGCGCTGCGGTTCGCGGCGATCAGCCCGCCATCGGGGCCGAAGGCGACGAGCCCCGCGAACAGCGAATCGACGCAATCCTCGTGTGCGTGAAAGCGCAGCCGCAGCGCTTCGCCGCACTGGTTCGCGAACAGGTGGTTCTCGATCAGTTGCGCGGACATCCGCACGAGCGCGAGCGTATGCGGGCTGGCGCCGCGCGGGTCGCCGCTCACGTCGAGCGTGCCGAGCGTGCGGCCGAACGGATCGGCGATCGGCGCGCACGCGCAGGTGAGGATGTGGTTGGCGCGCAGGAAATGTTCGGACCCGTGCACGACGACGGCCTGGCCCGACGCGAGCGCGGTGCCGATCGCGTTGGTGCCGCGCGCGCCTTCGGCCCACGACACGCCGTTGCACAGCGCGACGCGGTTGGCTTTCTCGATGAAGTCCGCGTCGCCGATGCTGTGCAGGATCACGCCGTCGGCGTCGGTCAGCAGCACCAGGCTTTGCGTCTCGGCGATCTGCGCGTGAAGATCCTCCATCACCGGGCGGGCATGTGAGAACAGTGTGTGGTTCGTGTCGAGCAGTTCGCGCAGCGCGACGCGCGACAGCGGCGAGAAATCGGGGCGTTCGTGCGCGCGCAGGCCGACCGCGGTCGAACGCGCATGCGCCTGCGCGAGCAGGTCGGTACGCCCCGCGGCGGCGGGCAGCACGAAGGGTTGCGGCATGGTTTGTCTCCTGTTCCCGGGGCCGTCGGGACCGATCGGATCGGAATCGGCGGCGGAGTGCGGCTCCGCTCGCGGTGCGCCATTCGGCGCGACAGTCGTCCGTCCGGGTACGCATCATCATACAAGCGCCACGTGCGATGTGCGACCGCGAACAAAATCCCCTTGCTTTTAAGCGCCCGCCTGCAATGATGGAAATGGAGCACGCACGCGCCGTGTTCCGCACTGCAACAAGCATGCGACGCGACATGCATCCGTTCGGGAGACGCATCATGGTTCGGGCGGAACTGAGAGTCGTGCTGGCGGCCATCGCCACCTTCATCATGCTGGGCGGCATTGCCGTGGCGATCCACGGATTGCTGTTCGATTTGACCGACGCGGTGAGATACGGAGCGGCCGCGATTGCGGTGGGCGTCACGACCGCCGCGATCGCGCTCAACGTCTGGCCGACCGATCCGCACTGACTCCGTTTGCGAAACGGTGCCGGATGCCGCGCAGATCAGACGAAATGCGCGTCGGAACGACGCACACCGAAATTTTTGTCTCCCGCGCGAAACCGTCTAAAGTGGAATTCAACCGGCATGCCTCGACTGCGCGACACCCCGCGGTCGGGGCCTCTGCCGGCGAGCCCGCATCCATTTCGTCCGGCCGGTGGCGGACGACGGACGCGGTCATTCGTTTTCTACCGGTCGAGGCGGCTTCCATGCAGATCCATTTCACGAACGAGAAGCCTGAGTATTCGGGGCGTGACCTGATGCTGGCGTTCACGGCTCTGGTCAATGGCGAGCGCGTCCAATGCCAGATCACCGCGGAGGCGCTGGAAGACCACTTCGGCGCGGCATCGCCCCGCTTCGAGGACATGGTCGGCGCATTCGACCAGCACCGCGAGCGCATCGAGGCGGCCGCGCGGCGCCTGCTGTCGGAAACGCGCGCGCAATGCGTGACGCTGCGCAGCGGCTATGTGCGTTTCTACGAGGCCAACTGGCGCTGACGCGACGACGCACGTCCGGCGGCGCGCGCCTCCGGGCGGCGCACGCGAAGACGTTGCCTTCACGCAATGCCGTTCGGCGGGGCCGGGCGGCATTTTCGTATGCGGGCCGTGCGGGACGATCGAGCGTCGATAGGAGCGTGCGCGCGGGTTCGTCAGGATCGCAGACGAATCGTGCGAAAACGAAAAACGCCACCCGAAGGTGGCGTTTTTTTCATTTCACCGCGCGGTGCAGCGATGCGCTTCGCTTACTCGCTGCCGAGATAGAAGAAGCGGAACAGGAACACGGCCGCGATGATCCACACGATCGGCTTGACCGTGCGGCCCTGGCCCGTCAGCAGCTTGAGGCCGCCGTACGCGATGAAACCGAACGCGACGCCGTTCGCGATCGAGTACGTGAACGGCATCAGCAGCGCGGTCAGTGCAGCCGGCACGGCTTCCGTCGCGTCGTCCCACGGCACCTCGACCATCTCGCGCAGCATCAGGCACGACACGTACAGCAGCGCGGGCGCGGTCGCGTAGGCCGGCACGACGCCGGCGAGCGGCGCGATGAACAGGCACGCGAGGAACAGCACCGCGACGGTGATGGCCGTCACGCCGGTGCGGCCGCCGGCCTGCACGCCCGACGCGCTTTCGATATACGCGGTGGTCGACGACGTGCCGAGCACCGAGCCCGCGACGATCGCCGTGCTGTCGGCGAGCAGCGCCTTGTTCAGGCGGTGCATCTTGCCTTCGACGAGCAGGCCCGCGCGATTCGCGACGCCCATCAGCGTGCCCGTCGCGTCGAACAGCTCGACGAGGAAGAACACGAGGATCACGTTGATGATGCCGGTCGACAGCGCGGCGCGGATGTCGAGCTTGAACAGCGTCGCATCGATCGACGGCGGCGCGGAGAACACGCCGTGGAACTGGTTGTCGCCGAAGAAGAACGACAGGATCGTCACGCCGATGATGCCGATCAGGATCGCGCCGCGCACGCGCAGGTGGTCGAGCGTGACGATCGTGAAGAAGCCGACGATCGCGAGGATCGTCGTGGGCTTGTGCAGATCGCCGAGCGTGACGAGCGTGGCCGGGTTGCCGACGATCACGCCCGACGTCTTCAGCGAGATGATGCCGAGGAACAGGCCGATGCCGGCGGTAATGGAAATCCGCAGCGATTTCGGAATGCCGTTGACGATCGCCTCGCGCACGCGGAACAGCGTGACGAGCAGGAACAGACAGCCGGAAATGAACACGGCGCCGAGCGCGGCCTGCCACGTGAAGCCCATGCCCTTGACGACCGTGTACGCGAAATACGCGTTCAGGCCCATGCCGGGCGCGCACGCGATCGGGTAGTTCGCGTACAGCCCCATGATGATCGACGCCAGCGCCGCGACGAGGCAGGTCGCGACGAACACGGATTCCTTCGGCATGCCGGCGTCGCCGAGGATCGCGGGGTTGACGAAGATGATGTAGGCCATCGTCAGGAACGTGGTGACGCCCGCGAGTATTTCGGTGCGGAAGTCGGTGCCGGCTTCAGCGAAGCCGAAATACCGCTTGATGGATTCCATGAAGGCGTTTCTCCGGTCGGGTTGTCGTGTTGATTGTTGTGCCGATTTGTTGTAAAGGCAGCGCGGCCGGCTAACTGTAACCAGCCACTATTGCCCGGCTATCGGCGGATTGTAATAGCGCGGATAGCTCGGACGATATAGTTGGAGGGCACGATCGATTGCCTGCGCGCGAACGGTCGGGCAGCCCGCCCGCGCGACGAAGGCGCGCATTTTACCGGTTCGCGGGGCACGGGCCGGCAGAAATGGCTGAAACGGGGGAAACGAGCGGAAGGGGCGCGGGGCCGGCGCACGACGCCAGCCGATGCATGCGCAACGGCACGGCGGCAGCGTCGCACGCGGCCGGTGCGCAATGACATGCGACTGAAACGGGGCGACCGCATGCTGCACGAACGCGGTGCAGGCGGCGCGTGCACGCGAATGCACGTGCGCGGCCGGCACGTGCGCGCGGCGGCGTGCAGCGGTCATTCGTCAGTCCAGGCGGTGGCGGGTATCGGGCAATCGTGCGCCGAAGCCGTTCCGTCCGCAACTGTCATTTCGCGATGCGGGGGCGACTGTGGTTTCTGTGTAAAAGATTGCAAGACCCCATCGCGTAAACCGGCAACTCTTTCTAGGATAGATACACCGCGCATGCACACGCCGGCCGGTCATTGCCGACGCGGGGAGTCGCAGTCCGTGCAGGCCAGGCGGTGAATGGCGGTCAAGGCCATTGCGCGTTTGGGCAGGCACGGCCGGTCAGGCACGGCCAGTTAGGCATGGCCGATTGCGATTGCCCGATGCGGGTTCGTCCGTAATCACGGAGGTCAGCATGTTGAACTGGATCAGCCGCTGGGCGATGCGACACGCCCCCACGCCGGAAAAAACCGCCGCTTCGATGCTCGTGACGGCGCGCATGGAACTGTTCGCAGCCGAACAGCGCGTCATCGATGCGAAATTACAGGCGGATTACTGGCGCACACGTGTGTCATTCCTCGAAGAGGTGCAGAAGCAGGGCATCGATCCGTGGGTGACCTCGCAGGCCGCGCAACGTCCCGACGTCGATTCCACGCCCCGAAGCACGGGCCCGCGTCTCGCCGCCAGCACCTGATGCACCTGCTGCATCCCCTCGCTGCGCACGGCGCGTGATCGCTCGCGGCACGCACGGGCGTGCCGCGTCCTTCGATGCGCACCTGCGGCGCGTTGCGCCGCGGGTGTGTCCGTTTCCGGATACCGTGATGCCGCACGCCACGGTTTGCCGTCGTGCGTGCGAACTCACCGCGTCAATCCCTTCTTCGCCATCGTCCAACGAGCAAACGCCGTAGTGGCGCGAGCGCGCGTCTCAGCCGCTCGCCGCGCCGCACGTACGCCGTCGTGATCGACGCTTCGGCCGCCGCGTCATCGTCGGTGCCGAGCCAGATGCGATCGCCGCGTGCGATGCGCAGCACGTCGCCGGGGCGTACCCAGTAGTCGTCGATGCTCGGTGGGCGCGTGATCCACAGCGGCGCGCCGTGCGCACGAATTTCCGCATCGCTGGGCGCGCGCCAGGTCAGTGTCGTGCGCGGCGCGACCGCGAAGCGGATCACGACGGTCGGTAACGCGATCGTGCCGGCGTGGCGCCGATCGCGGCGTTCGAACAGCGGGCTTGCCTGGTCCATCGTCTTCTCCATTCAGTGAGCCGGACGGATGACGTGCACCAGAACAAAAAGGCCTCATCCGTTTCCGGCGAGGCCTTGTGTGACATGCGGTACTGCTCGATTGCTAACGCACAAGCGCCTCCCGTGATCCATTCTTTCGAATGTTCACCGGGCAATGATTCGCGATGGCGATGAGCTTGAACGTAGGCATGCGAACGATTTTGTTGTCGGCGTGCGGCGTTGTCAACGACTATTTTCGAGATGGACGGCGATCACGCGTCGCGTTGCGCGAGCCCGTTCACGAGCAGTTCGGACAGTAGGCCCGTCATTCCGTTCGGATGGTCGGCGGCGCGCGCCTTCAACTGTTCGACCAACTCGGCGTTGAGCTTGCACGCGAACGGCACGAGGCCCTGTTCCTGGTCGAGCTTGCGTTGCGCGCGGCGATCCAGCTTCGCCGCCTCCTCGGCGCCCTTGCCGAAACGCGCGGAGCTCGACTGCTTCATCGCGTGCGTCAGCTTGAGCGCCTTGTTCTTTTCGAGATCGGTTTTCTTCATGGCCATCGCGGCACCTCCGGGAATTGAAGCCGCGATTGTACGCATTTCGGCGGACGCCGCCCGGCGGCGCCATCGCAACCCCGCTTGCGACGCCGCCCGCGCATCCGCTCACGCGCCTTTCGTCGTGCCCCAGTTGCCGCCGTGCGCGGCCGCCTGCGCGGCCGGCGAGCGCGCGAGGTAGGCGAGTGCCTGTTCGGTCGAGCCCTCGTGGTGCGGCGTATAGCCCGGCTTGAAATAGCGCAGCGCCGCGCCGATCACCTTCCAGAACGACGGCAGGTGCCCGCGCCGCGAACCCTGCCGCCACGCGCGCGCGAAGCCGGGGTAACGGCCGGCGTCCGGGTCGCGCCGGTACATGAATTTCGCGCCGGTCGTG
Source organism: Burkholderia sp. MSMB1078WGS (assembly GCF_001528895.1). NCBI lineage: Bacteria > Pseudomonadati > Pseudomonadota > Betaproteobacteria > Burkholderiales > Burkholderiaceae > Burkholderia > Burkholderia sp. MSMB1078WGS. The sequence continues at coordinate 28,591 of NZ_LPDI01000116.1, forward strand.
ATGTAGTAGAGCAGCAGCACGATCACGAACGCCATGTGCACGCAGCGCTCCGGATAGGTGCCGCCCATGTGCCGGTAGATGTCGAACGCGACGGTGCGGTGCTCGACTTCCTCGGCGCCGTGCCAGCGCAGCAGGTCGACCATCGTCGGGTCGGCGCGGCCTTCGTCGAGGCCGTGCGCGTTGAGCACCCAGTTGCCGAGATAGCCGAAGAAATGCTCGAGCGACGCGATCACGGCCAGTTGCTGCCGCAGCCAGAAACGCGTATGGCCGATCTTCAGCCCCAGCGGCTGCTCGCCGAGCACGCGCGTGAACAACCGGTTGAGCTTCTGCGTGAACGGCTTCGTGTCGATGCCGTGGCGATCGTAGTAGTGCTTGAGCACGCCGCCGTGCGAACGCGAATGCACGGCCTCCTGCCGCAGGAAGCCTTCGGCTTCGTCGCGCAGGCGTGCATCGGTGATCAGCGGCAGCGCCTTGTTGTACACGCGGCAGAACCACAGCTCGCCTTCCGGGAACAGCAGGTTCAGCGTGTTGATGATGTGCGTGCTGCCCGGATCGTTCGGCACCCAGGTGATCGGCGTATCGCTGAAGTCGAACTTCACGTGCCGGGCCTTGATCTTGTGGTAGTCGGCGGTATCGGTCATGTCGTCTCCTTGTCCCTGTGCAGCGTCGAGCGCCGTCAATGTGATGCCATGCTGATGCGCGCGAGCATCCGGCCCAGCCACGGCATGAAGCGGCCGACGAAACGCATCGCGTGCGCTTCGCCGCCGACCGCCACGACGGGGCGGTTGCGCAGCACGCCGTCGACCATCGCCCGCGCGACGGTTTCGGGTTTCAGGCCGCGCATCTGGTACAGCCTGGTCGCACGTTTACGCAACCGCGCTTCGTCCTGTGCGCTGGCGCCTGCGTAGTGCGTCGACGCCATGATTCCGGTCTCCGCGAAACCGGGGCACACGGCCGTCACGCCGATGCCTTTGCCCGCGAGTTCCGCGCGCATGCATTCGCTGAGCATCAGCACCGCGGCCTTCGTCGTCGCATAGGCGGGCAGGTCGCGCGACGGGCCGAACGCGGCGGCCGACGCGGTATTGACGATGTGCCCGCCGGTGCCGCGCGCGGCCATTTGCTGGGCGAACAGCCGCGAGCCATGGATCACGCCCCACAGGTTCACGTGCAGGATGCGCTCCCAGTCCCGCGTGCCCGTGTCGAGGATGCCGCCGGCCATGCCGATGCCCGCGTTGTTGATCACGATGTCCGCGCCGCCGAGTTCGCCGCCGACCCAGGTCGCGAGCGCTTCCATTTCGTCCGCGGACCCGACGTCGACACGTTTCGCATGCGCGTGCGCGCCGGTCAGCCCGATGAGCAGCGCGGTGCGCTCGGCGCTCGCGAGATCGATGTCGCATGCGACGACCGTCGCGCCTTCGCGAGCGAAGGCCAGCGCCGCGCAGCGGCCGATCCCGCTGCCCGCGCCGGTGACGACCGCGACCTTGCCGCCGAAGCGCCCGCTGGTTGCGCGGCGGCGCGCGTTAGCGAGCGCAGGCGGTTCGTTGCCGGATTCGACCGCGTCGATCAATTGCCCGGCGAGATCCGCGAAGCGCGCGGGATCGGCGAGCGGCAGCCAGTGGCCGGCAGCGACTTCGCGGCGGTAGTACTGCGGCACCCAGCGCGACAGGTTCTCGGACAGCGCGGGGCTCACGTATTTGTCGCCGAGCGGCACGATCGTCTGCACCGGTGCGTGCGCATAGCGTTCGCGCGGCGCGAACAGGCAGCGGATGAAGTTCGCGCGATAGAGGCGTACGCCGCGCGCGCCGTCGTCGGCCTGGGTCGGCCGCGGCGCGGCGGGCGTTTTCTCGAGCCGGCGCAGCAGGCCCGGCCACGCGCGGCCGAGCCACAGCCGCCAGCCGAGCTCGGGGATGAGCGGCAGGTGGAACAGATACACGTACCACGAGCGCACGAGCTGGCCGCCGAGCGTGGCCAGCGACGCGGGCGTCGGGCGCAGCACGCGCTCGCGCAGCCAGAAGCCGACGTGGTCGAGGCATGGCCCCGAGCACGACGTGTACGACGCGATGCGGCCGGCGAGGCGCGGGTCGGTGACGAATTCCCAGCCCTGGATCGAGCCCCAGTCGTGTGCGACGAGGTGCACGGCGCGGCCCGGGCAGAGCGCATCGATCACCGCGACGAAATCGTCGGTCAGCTTCGCGAGATGGTAGTCGGCCGTGCGCTTCGGCACGCCGGACAGGCCCGCGCCGCGCACGTCGTACGCGATCACGTAGTGCCGGCGTGCGAGCAGTGGCGCGACGTGCTGCCAGACGCTGCTGTCGTCGGGATAGCCGTGCACGAGCACGACCGGCGAGCGGGCCGGATCGCCCCAGGTCCTGACCGCGAGCGTCAGGTCGCCGGAGGCGACCGCCGTTTCGGCGTGAACCGATTCGAACAGGGCCAGCGGCGCTTCGTCGGAAAGAGACTGCATCGTGAGTCCGTCGTTCAGAGAGTCGGGAGGCGGGAGCGGGTGCGTCAGGCAGCGGCCGGCACGTTCGCCGCGGCGTGCGCGCGTTCGGCCTGGCGGCGGCGCCAGCGGCGCACGTGCGGCAGATCGTCGTCGAGCCAGTACGCGTCGTCGTCGGTGATCACCAGCAGTTCCTCGAATTTCGCGCCGACGCCCGCGAAGCCGAGATGCGGCTCGACGGCCCACAGGCCCGGCACGGGCGCATGCTCGGAGCGGCGGTCGATCGACCACAGCGGCGACCAGCCTTGCTGCTTCGCCGCGCGGCCCTGGTCGAGCAGCAGGTTGCGCGTCGCGTTCAGCCCGAAGCGGGCGACGAAGCGCGGCTTCGACAGCTTGTGGATCTTCGCGACACGATGCGCGAGCACCTTGAACGGGTAGGCCTTGTGGCGCGGCTCGACGCCCTGGCGGCGGCACAGCGCGTCGACTTCCTGCGCGACTTCCGCCATCGGCCGGCGCGCCTTCACGAGCCGCACGATCATGTCGCGATGGTCCATCAGGTCGTCCTGCAACTGCTCGAGGATCGGGTTGCGGCCGAGGCAGTGCGCGTAGCCGACATCGGCGACGATGCCGTCGAGCACCGGCGCGACGTCGAGGATCACCGGCATGTCGGTTTCGAGTTGGCGGTTGCTCGGGAAGAACGCGAGATTGAAGCCGCCCATGTGCTTGAGGCCGGAGAAGCCCTCGAACGCGGTGCGATCGCCGAACCATGCGAATGGCTTGTGCAGCCAGTCGTGCACGCCGTTGTCCTGCAGCCATTCGGTCAAGAGGCGCGCGGCTTCCTTCTCGGTGATGCCGGGGTACAGCATCGCGCCGACGGTTTCGACGCAGCGGTACGCGAGCTGCTGGACCGCGCGGAATTGCGGCAACTCGTCGAGATGGACTTCCGGCAGCGGGTGGTGGGCGGTCATGATGCGTCTCCGTCGAGGGTGCTGATCCGGAACGCGCCCGCCAGTGTTCATCACCACGAGCTATTCAGTCAGCATTTAATGTGTCATTGCGCGATGTAACGATAATAGACGGTTCCGGAAAACGCGCTAGCCCCGTGGGGTGAGGATTTGTCCTAATGGAGAGGCGAAATGGAAGGAAGGCTCTAGCGCACTGATGGCCGGGGTACTTTTCGGTGTCGATCCAATATTGCTTTTCGAGCGAGGCCAGACCTACAATATTCAAAGGTAATACCTCTGGATACTTTTTATCGTGGCAACCTCGATCAAACTCGATCCGGCCCTTCAGGAGCGGGTGCGTCATCTGGCCGAACAGCGTCGGCGCACGCCGCACTGGATCATGCGCGAGGCGATCGCGCAATATGTGGCGCGCGAGGAAAAGCGCGAGTCGTTCAAGCAGGAAGCGATGCAGGCATGGGCAGACTATCAGTCGACGGGGCTGCACGTGACGCACGAGGAGATGGACGCGTATCTCGAGAAGCTCGAGGCCGGTGAAGCAGCGGAGCCGCCCGAGTGTCACGACTGATCTGGACGCGAACTGCCCAGCAAGCGATTGTTCGCCTTCATCGTTTTCTCGCCGACCAGGATCCGCTGGCCGCGCGTCGTGCGATCAAGGCGATTCGTACTGGCGTCGACGTTCTGGTTCGACAGCCCCGGCTCGGTCGTCCCGTCGACGAACTCGATACGGTTTTTCGCGAATGGCTGATCGATTTCGGCGACAGCGGATACGTGGTGATGTACAGGGTCGATGATGATGGCGTCGCGATCCTGACGATCAGGCATCAACGGGAAGCCGGGTATTGAGCGACCGGGCCACGCCTGCCGCCATCGTGTCACGCTCCGTTGCACGATGGCCGGGTATCGTCCATACGCACATCAGCACCGCTAATCCTCCCGCTTCCCCCCCAACCGCTCCAGCAACGCCCCCAGCAGATCGATCGGCAGCGGGAACACGATCGTCGAATTCTTGTCCGCGGCGATCGTCGTCAACGTCTGCAGGTAGCGCAACTGCATCGCCTGCGGCTGCTGCGCGAGCCGCTGCGCGGCCTGCAGCAGCTTCTCCGACGCCTGCAATTCGCCTTCCGCATGAATCACTTTCGCGCGCCGCTCGCGCTCGGCTTCGGCCTGCCGGGCGATCGCGCGGATCATCGTCTCGTTCAGGTCGACGTGCTTGATTTCGACCGTCGACACCTTGATCCCCCACGCGTCCGTCTGCGCGTCGAGCGTCTTCTGGATGTCCGCGTTCAGTTGCTCGCGCTCGGCCAGCAGTGCGTCGAGGTCGTGCTTGCCGAGTACCGAACGCAACGTCGTCTGCGAGAGCTGGCTCGTCGCGTCGAAGAAGTGCGCGACCTGGATCACGGCCTTCTCCGGATCGACGACACGGAAATACACGACCGCGTTGACCTTCACCGACACGTTGTCGCGCGTGATCACGTCCTGCGGCGGCACGTCGAACACGACGGTGCGCAGGTCGATCCGCACGACCTGCTGGACGATCGGGATGATCAGCACCAGCCCCGGCCCCTTCACTTTCCAGAACCGGCCGAGCATGAACACGACACCACGCTCGTATTCGCGAAAGATGCGGATCGACGACGCGACGAGCACCACGACGAAGACGACCAGGACGCTGCTGAAGCCGAACGTGTAACCGATCATGGAGGTTCTCCCTGGGGATGGGCGGGGGCGGGCACGTCGTAGAGCGGCGCGACCGTCAGCGTCAGCCCGTGGCGGCCGGTGACGCGCACGCGGCAGCCGGCGGCCAGCGGCGTGCTGCTCGCCACGCGCCAGCGCTCGCCGTGCACGCGCGCCCAGCCGGCGGCCGACGGCGGCGCGCCGGCCGCGTCGTTCGGCTGGTCCGGATGCAGGCCGTCGTCGAGGACTTCGCCGATGCTGCCGAGCATCGCCTCGGCGCCCGTCACGACCGGGCGGCGCCGCGCGCGCAGCGCGACGCTCGACACGCCCGCGACGAGCAGCCCGCCGCCGAGCGCGAGGCTCGCGATCACGGGCCACGGAATCCCGTAGCCGGGCACGTCGGTGTCGATCAGCATCAGCGCGCCGATCGTGAACGCGACGATTCCGCCGAACCCGAGCACGCCGAAGGTCGGCAGGAATGCCTCGGCGACGAGGCAGCCGAGCCCGAGCAGCACGAGGCCGAGGCCCGCATAGCTGACCGGCAGCAACTGCATCGCGAACAGCCCGATCAGCAGGCAGATCGTGCCGGCGACGCCCGGCAGCACGAAACCGGGGTTCGCGAATTCGAAGAAGAGGCCGTAGATGCCGATGGTCAGCAGGATCAGCGCGACGTTCGGATCGGCGATGATCGCCAGGAAGCGGCTGCGCCAGTCGGGTGCGAGCACGATTAGCGGCGCGTGCGCGGTCGCGAGATGCAGCGTGCCGGCAGTGGTCGTCGCGGCGCGGCCGTCGAGCTGGCGCGCGAGATCGGCCGGATCCTGCGCGATCAGGTCGACGACGTGCTGTATGCGCGCCTCGTTCGCCGACAGGCTCACGGCCTCGCGCACCGCGCGCTCGGCCCATTCCGCATTGCGCCCGCGCAATTGAGCGAGGCCGCGGATGTACGCGGAAGCGTCCTGTATCGCCTTGCGGATCTCGGTCGATTGCGTGTCGGTCGGCAGCGCTGCGGCCGTGGCGGACGCGCCCGATGCACCCGATGCACCGGTGGGTGCGCCCGGCGGCGCGGCGCCGCCGATGCCGAACTGCACGGGCGACGCCGCGCCGAGATTGGTGCCGGGCGCCATTGCCGCGAAGTGGCTCGCATAGACGATGTAGGTGCCCGCGCTCGCCGCCCGCGCGCCGCCCGGCGCGACGAACGCGGCGACCGGCACCGGCGAGCCGAGGATGGCCTTGATGATCTGCCGCATCGACGTATCGAGGCCGCCGGGGGTGTCGAGCTGCACGATCGCGAGCGGCGCGTGCTCGCGGGCCGCGCGGTCGAGCGAACGCACGATGAAATCGGCGCTGGCCGGGCCGATCGCGCCATTGACGGGAATCACGACGACCGGACGCGCGGCCGGCGCGTCGGCCGGTGGCGGCGCGGCGAGCGCGGCGCATACGACGAGCAGCGCCGCGAACAGCGCGGCGCGCGCGACCCGCGCGGACAGCGGGTGACGGGGGCGGCCGGCGGGCGCGGCAGGCGCCGGCGGCGGCTCATGACGGTGAAAGCGCATCGGGACGTCCGGGCGGCGCACGGCCGCGTGCCGTCCGGCTTGCGGAAAGGGCGTGGGCCCGATACTTGAAGATTAGGCGGTTTCGGGGCAAAGCGCGAAGGTGCGGCCGCGCCGGCCGGATTCAGCTGGCGCCGCCACCGCGCGCGAGCACTTCGTCGCGATAGTCGGCCGGGCTGCGCCCGCTCCATTTGCGGAACGCGCGGTAGAACGCGCTCGGCTCCGCGAATCCGGTCGCGGCCGCGACGTCGGCGATCGTGCGTGTGGGGTCGGCCAGCGCCTCGAACGCGAGATCGCGCCGCAGCGTGTCCTTGATCGACTGGTACGCGTGGCCTTCCTGGTGCAGCTTGCGTCGCAGCGTGGCCTCGGCCACGTGCAGCCGCGCAGCCATCCCGCCTGCGCCCGGCCACGCGGCGGGCGGCATCCCGCGCAGCACTGCGCGCACGCGCTGCGCGAGCGCGTTCGGGTTGCGGTACTTGACGATGAAGCTGGCCGGCGCGTTGCGCAGAAACGTTTTCAGCGTCTTCGCGTTCTGCACGACCGGCAGCGTCGCGAATTCGGGATCGAAATCGACATACGAATCGGGCTCGTTGAAACGCATGTCGTCGCAGAACATCGACGGATATTCGTGATCGGCGGGCGGCGTGTCGCAACGGAAGCTCGCATGCAGCAGCGGAATGCGCCGGCCGATCAGCCAGCACGTGAGGCCGTAGACGATGATGAAATAGGTTGCGTACGTGAACATCGCGGGCGTCGCGCCGTTGCGGTGCACGAAACGCAGCCGCACGCGCTGCGGGTTCGCGTCGAGTTCGGCGTGCAGGTCGTCGAGCACGCAGTGCATGAAATTCACCGCGCGCGCCATCGCGTGAAGCCCGTCGCGGGCGGACAGCGCGGCCTGGCTCATCGCGATGAAGCTGCCGCTGCGCATCGGGTGGCGATCCTGCCCGAAAAACTCGTCGTCGAGCGTGCGCGCGATGGCGTTCCACAACGCGCCATATTGCTGCGCGGACACGCGTGCGCGCGGCTGCCCGAGCAGCGCGGGCGCGATGCCGGCCTGCGCGAGCAGCGGCTCGGCCGCGACGCCGCGCCGCGTGGCCAGCGCGACGCTGTACGCGACGAGGCCGATCGCGACGGTCCCCTTGTCTTCCTGCTTCATCGGTGTCGCCGGTATGGCAAAAACGCTCAGTGTAAATGAGCGACGCGAGCATCGAACAGTCGCGCGTGCTTGCCTACACTTGTTGCATCGAAACGCAAGGACGGTCGCGCCCGGCGGCCGCGGGAGACTGCAGCACATGGACGAGCTTTACACCGAAGACCAGCGGATGATCCGCGATGCGGCGCGCGCTTTTGCCACGGAGATGCTGGCGCCGAATGCCGCGCAGTGGGACCGCGACGCCCACCTGCCCGACGCGATCGTCGCGCAGCTCGGCGAACTGGGCCTGCTCGGGATGATCGTGCCGCAGGAACTGGGCGGCTCGTATACGGATTACGTGGCCTACGCGCTGGCGATGGAGGAAGTGGCGGCCGGCGACGCCGCGTGCGCGACGATGATGAGCGTGCACAACTCGGTCGGCTGCGGGCCGATCCTCGGCTTCGGCACGCCCGCGCAGAAGGATCGCTGGCTGGCCGACATGGCGGCCGGCCGCGTGATCGGCGCATTCTGCCTGACCGAGCCGCATGCCGGTTCCGAGGCGAACAACCTGCGCACGCGGGCCGAATTGCGCGACGGCAAATGGGTGCTGAACGGCGCGAAGCAGTTCGTGACCAACGGCCAGCGCGCGGGCGTCGCGATCGTTTTTGCCATGACCGACCCCGAAGCCGGCAAGCGCGGCATTTCCGCGTTCCTGGTGCCGACCGACACGCCGGGCTTCATCGTCGGCAAGCCCGAGAAGAAAATGGGCATCCGCGCGTCCGACACCTGCCCGATCACGTTCGAGAACTGCGCGATTCCCGAAGAAAACCTGCTCGGCAATCGCGGCGAAGGGCTGAAGATCGCGTTGTCGAACCTCGAAGGCGGGCGCATCGGCATCGCCGCGCAGGCGCTCGGCATCGCGCGCGCCGCGTTCGACAAGGCGTGCCGCTATGCGGGCGAGCGTGTGCAGTTCGGCAAGCCGATCGCCGAGCATCAGGCGATCCAGCAGAAGCTCGCCGACATGGCCGTGCAGATCAACGCCGCGCGCCTGCTCGTGCATCACGCGGCGAAGCTGCGCACGGCCGGGTTGCCGTGCCTGTCGGAAGCGTCGCAGGCGAAGCTGTTCGCGTCCGAGATGGCCGAGCGCGTGTGCTCGGACGCGATCCAGATTCACGGCGGCTACGGCTATCTGGTCGATTACGAAGTCGAGCGTCACTATCGCGACGCGCGCATCACGCAGATTTACGAAGGCACGAGCGAAGTGCAGCGGATGGTGATCGCGCGACAGCTTTGAGTCGCGACGGTCGCACCGACGACGGCATCACGCAGGGCACGAGGGCAGCGCGGCGAACGCGGCACGCAACGACGTGACCGTGCGCCGTGCAACACGGAGCCGGGCATGTGCGGCGGCACATGCGCCGGTTGACCGCTGGGCATGGAGACTGGACGGAGACGACACATGACGGTACAGGCATTCCTGGACGCACGCGACTTCCTGCTGCGCCATCGCACCGACTACGACACCGCGTACCGCGAGTTCGAATGGCCGGTGCTCGATGCGTTCAACTGGGCGCTCGACTACTTCGACCCGATGGCGCGCGGCAACGACCAGCCCGCGCTGTGGATCGTCGATGCGGCGACCGGCACGGGCGATCCGTATTCGTTCGCGCAGATGTCCGAGCGTTCGTCGCGGATCGCGAACTGGCTGCGCTCGATCGGCGTCGTACGCGGCGACCGCATTCTGCTGATGCTGCCGAACCGTGTCGAGCTGTGGGACGCGATGCTGGCCGCGATGAAGCTCGGCGCGATCGTGTTGCCCGCCACCACGCAACTGTCGCCCGACGACGTGCGCGACCGCGTGCGGATCGGCGGCGCGAAATACGCGATCGTCGACGACAACGAAACCGCGAAGTTCGAGCAACCCGATCTCGGCCTCGCGCAAAAGATCGTCGCCGGTGCGCCGCGCGCGGGCTGGCTCGCGATGAACGACGGCTATGCGGTGAGCGCCGCGTTCGAGCCGGACGCCGTCACGCACGCGAACGATCCGATGCTGCTGTACTTCACGTCGGGCACGACGTCCAAGCCGAAGCTCGTCGAGCATACGCATCGCACCTATCCGGTCGGCCATCTGTCGACGATGTACTGGGTCGGCCTGCAGCCGGGTGACATCCACTGGAACATCAGCTCGCCCGGCTGGGCGAAGCATGCGTGGAGCTGCTTCTTCGCGCCGTGGAATGCGCAGGCGTGCGTGTTTGCGTTCAACTATGCGCGCTTCGAGCCGAAGGTCGTGCTCGATGCGCTCGTCAAATACCGGGTGACCACGCTGTGCGCGCCGCCGACCGTGTGGCGCATGCTCGTGCAGCAGCCGCTCGCGTCGTTCGACGTGAAGCTGCGCGAGATCGTCGGCGCGGGCGAGCCGTTGAATCCCGAGATCATCGAGCGCGTGAAGAAGGCGTGGAACATCTCGATCCGCGACGGCTACGGCCAGACCGAGACGACCTGCCTGATCGGCAACTCGCCGGGCCAGCCGGTGGTCGCAGGATCGATGGGCCGGCCGCTGCCCGGCTACCGGATTGCGCTGCTCGATCCGGACGGCGCGCCCGTCAGCGAAGGCGAGGTCGCGCTGCCGCTCGGCGATGGCGCCGCGCGCCCGGTCGGGCTGATGAACGGCTATGCGAACAATCCCGACGCGACGGCCCATGCGATGCGCGACGGCCACTACCGCACGTCGGATATCGCGATGCGTCGCGACGACGGCTACTACGTGTACGTCGGCCGCGCGGACGACGTGTTCAAGTCGTCCGACTACCGGCTGAGCCCGTTCGAACTCGAGAGCGTGCTGATCGAACATCCGGCGATCGCCGAGGCGGCCGTCGTGCCGAGCCCGGACCCCGTACGGCTGTCGGTGCCGAAGACTTTCATCACACTGCGCCAGGGCTACGAGGAAAGCCCCGCGCTCGCGCTGGAGATCTTCCGTTTCTCGCGCGAGAAGCTCGCGCCGTACAAGCGCATTCGCCGCCTGCAATTCGCGGAGCTGCCGAAGACGATCTCGGGGAAGATCCGCCGCGTCGAGCTGCGCCGCCGCGAGATCGAGCGCGGCGACGACGCGACCGCGCGCATGCCAGGCGAATACTGGGAAGAGGATTTCGCCGCCGAACTGAAATGACCGATCGCGGGCCGCGCGAGCCGCATGCCGCGGCCGCCGCCCGCAGCCGAATCGAACCGGTCGCGCGGCGGCATGCCGCTATGCTGCGACCCACTGCAAGGAGAGTGCTCTGATGAACGCGAATCCGACGCCCCGTACGGGGCAAGACGTGCCGACGGTCAAGCTGCTGATCGACGGCGCCTTCGTCGAGTCCGCCACCGACGAGTGGCGCGACGTCGTCAACCCGGCGACGCAGCAGGTGCTCGCGCGCGTGCCGTTCGCGACCGTCGCGGAAGTCGACGCGGCCGTGCAGGCCGCGCACGCCGCCTATGCGACGTGGAAGAACACGCCGATCGCCGCGCGCATGCGCATCATGCTGAAGTTCCAGGATCTGGTGCGTGCGAACCAGCAGCGCATCGCGAAGACGCTGACGGCCGAGCAGGGCAAGACGATTCCCGACGCCGAGGGCGACATCTTCCGCGGCCTCGAAGTGGTCGAGCACGCATGCTCGATCGGCACGCTGCAACTGGGCGAATTCGCGGAGAACGTCGCGGGCGGCGTCGACACCTACACGCTGCGCCAGCCGCTCGGCGTGTGCGCGGGCATTACGCCGTTCAATTTCCCCGCGATGATCCCGCTGTGGATGTTCCCGATGGCGATCGTGTGCGGCAACACGTTCGTGCTGAAGCCGTCGGAGCAGGACCCGATGTCGACGATGGAACTCGTCGAGCTCGCGCTCGAGGCCGGCATACCGAAAGGCGTGCTGAACGTCGTGCATGGCGGCAAGGAAGTCGTCGACGCGATCTGCACGCATCCGCTCGTGAAGGCGATCTCGTTCGTCGGTTCGACGGCGGTCGGCACGCACGTATACAACCTCGGCAGCCAGCACGGCAAGCGCGTGCAGTCGATGATGGGCGCGAAGAACCACGCGATCGTGCTGCCCGACGCGAACCGTGAGCAGGCGATCAACGCGCTCGTCGGCGCGGGCTTCGGCGCGGCCGGCCAGCGCTGCATGGCGACCTCGGTCGCGGTGCTGGTGGGCAAGGCGCGCGAGTGGCTGCCCGACATCGTCGCGAAGGCGAAGGCGCTGAAGGTCAACGCGGGAGCCGAAGCCGGCACCGACGTCGGCCCGGTCGTGTCGCGCGGCGCGAAGGCGCGGATCCTGACGCTGATCGACGCGGGCATCAAGGAAGGCGCGAAGCTCGAACTCGACGGTCGCGACGTGAAGGTGCCCGGCTATGAGGACGGCAACTTCATCGGCCCGACGATCTTCTCGGGTGTGACGACCGACATGTCGATCTACACGCATGAAATCTTCGGGCCGGTGCTGGTCGTGATGGAGGTCGACACGCTCGACGACGCGATCGCGCTCGTCAACGCGAACCCGATGGGTAATGGCGTGGGCATCTTCACGCAGAGCGGCGCGGCGGCGCGCAAGTTCCAGAGCGAGATCGACGTCGGCCAGGTCGGCATCAACATTCCGATTCCGGTGCCGGTGCCGTTCTTCAGCTTCACCGGTTCGCGCGGCTCGAAGCTGGGCGATCTCGGCCCGTACGGCAAGCAGGTCGTGCAGTTCTACACGCAGACCAAGACGGTCACCGCGCGCTGGTTCGACGACGACACGACGGCCGGCCCGGTGAATACGACGATCCGGCTGCATTGAGCGGTGGAGGAAACGAACATGAAAATCGGATTCATCGGCCTCGGCCACATGGGCGCGCCGATGGCGCTGAACCTGCTGAAAGCCGGCCATGACGTGCATGCATTCGACCTGAGCGCCGACGCGTTGCGCGCGCTGCAGGACGCCGGCGCGCAGGCGGCCGCGTCGCCGCGCGATGCGGCGTCGGGCGCGACGTTCGTGATCACGATGCTGCCGGCCGCACCGCACGTGCGCTCGGTGCTGTCCGGCGAGAACGGCGTGCTGGCCGGCCTCGGCGCGGGCGCGACGGTGATCGATTCGAGCACGATCGACCCGGCGAGCGCGCAGGCGTTCGGCGCGCTGGTGCGCGAGCACGGCGGCACGTTCGTCGATGCGCCGGTGTCGGGCGGCACCGGCGGCGCGGCGGCCGGCACGCTGACCTTCATGGTCGGCGGCAGCGATGCGGATTTCGAGCGCGTGAAGCCCGTGCTCGCCGGCATGGGCAAGAACATCGTCCACTGCGGCGCGACGGGCATGGGGCAGGTCGCAAAGGTCTGCAACAACCTCGTGCTCGGCATCTCGATGGCGGCGGTGTCGGAGGCGATGTCGCTCGGCGTCGCGCTCGGCATCGACCCGAAGGTGCTGGCCGGCATCGTCAACACGTCGACGGGCCGCTGCTGGAGTTCGGACACCTACAACCCGTATCCGGGCGTGATCGAGACCGCGCCATCGTCGCGCGGCTACACGGGCGGCTTCGGCACCGACCTGATGCTGAAGGATCTCGGCCTCGCGAACGATGCGGCGAAGCAGGCGCGCCAGCCCGTCTATCTCGGCGCGCTCGCGCAGCAGCTGTACCAGACGATGAGCAGCCGCGGCGACGGCCAGCTCGATTTCTCGGCGGTGATCCGCCTGTACCAACCGGCCACGAAGAAGGACGCCTCATGATCGAACTCGACTACGTCGACGACGGCGCGATCGCGTGCGCGACGCTCAAGCGTCCGCCCGCGAACGCCTTTACTGCCGACGGGCTGCGGCAACTGCAGGCGAGCGTCGCCGAACTGAATGCGAACCCGCGCGTGCGCGCGCTGGTGATCACCGGCGACGGCCCGAAGTTCTTCAGCGCGGGCGCCGACCTCAACACGTTCGCCGACGGCGATCGTGCGGTCGCACGCGCGATGGCGTCGCGCTTCGGCGCGGCGTTCGAGGCGCTGCAGGATGCGCGCGTCGTGACGATCGCGGCGATCAACGGCTATGCGATGGGCGGCCTCGAATGCGCGCTCGCGTGCGACCTGCGGATCGCGGAGGCGCATGCGCAGATGGCGCTGCCCGAACCGTCGGTCGGCCTGCTGCCGTGCGGGCTCGGCACGCAGACGCTGCCCTGGCTCGTCGGCGAAGGCTGGGCGAAGAAGATCATCCTGACCGGCGCGCGCGTCGATGCGGCCACTGCGCTGCGGATCGGCCTCGTCGAGGACGTGGTGGAAAGCGGCGCCGCGCGCGATGCGGCGCTCGCGCTGGCGCGCGACGTCGTGCGGCAAAGCCCGCACGCGCTCGCCTACAGCAAGGAGCTGATCGGCCTCGCCCGTCGCGGCGTGCCGCGCGGCGCGGCGCTCGCGGTCGAGCGCGAACGCTTCGTCGACCTGTTCGACACGGCCGATCCGCGCGAAGGCGTGGCGGCGTTCCTTGGCAAGCGCGCACCGCAGTGGCGCACCGATGAGGAGTCGCAACGATGAGCACGCCGGTGACGAATCACGACGCATTCGCGGAGCATGCGCCCGAGGTGCTGTATCGCGTGGTGAACCGCGTGGCGCTGATCACGCTGAACCGGCCGGTCGCACTCAACGCGCTGTCGTACGCGATGATCGGCGAGCTGACCGCGCTGTTCGAGCGCTGCCACCACGACGACCGGATCGTCGCGGTCGTACTGCGCGGCGCGGGCGAGAAGGGCTTCTGCGCGGGCGGCGACGTGCGTGCGCTGTACAGGATGGTCGCGCAGCGCGAGACCTGGCTGCCGTTCTTCGTCGACGAATACCGGCTCGACTACGCGATCCACACGTTCCCGAAGCCGGTGGTCGCGCTGATGGACGGCGTGACGATGGGCGGCGGCATGGGGCTCGCGCAGGGGGCGGCGCTGCGCGTCGCGACCGAGCGCAGCAAGATCGCGATGCCGGAAACGCGCATCGGCCTCGTGCCCGACGTGGGGGCGACGCATTTCCTGTCGCGCATGCCGGCCGAACTCGAACTGTACGTGGGGCTGACCGGCGCGATGCTGTCGGGTGCCGACGCGCTGAGCGCGAAGCTCGCGGACCTGTGCGTGCCGTCCGCGTGGCTCGACACGTTCGAGACGCGCATCGAAAGCGTGAAGTGGGACGGCGATGCGCTGCCGTTGCTGCGCAAGGTATTCGAGCCGCCGTGCAACGTGGTGCCGCACGCGGCGCTCGACGGCCAGATGCCGTGGATCGTCCGTCACTTCGACAAGCGCTCGACCGTCGAGCGGATCGTCGCGACGCTCACGCAGGACCTGGCGCGCGACGAGCTGGCGCGCGAGCACCGTCAATGGTTGCAGGCGACGCTCGATGCGCTCGCGAGCCATTCGCCGACGATGCTCGCGGTGACGCGCGAAGCGCTGCTGCGCGGCCGGCAGATGACGCTCGCGGAATCGTTCCGGATGGAGCTCGGCATCGTGGCGCGCGCGATCGAGGAAGGCGATTTCTGCGAAGGCGTGCGCGCGCATCTCGTCGACAAGGATCGCAAGCCGCGCTGGGCCCCTGCGTCGCTCGTCGAGCTGCGCCCCGAGCGCGTGCGGCATTTCCTGACGTCGCCGTGGAAGCTGTTCGCACATCCGCTCGCCGATCTCGGCGCGGCGTGATGCGCCGACGCGCCATGCGGCGCGTCGGCTTTCACGCGTCTCATCGCGCTTCGTCCGCTCGCTCGATCATCGGCGGAACCGCCTGCGCGAGCGCATCGATCACGCAGCGCGTCTTGCGCGGCAAGTAGCGCGTCTTCGGCCAGATCGCGTGAATGTCGCCTTCGCAGACGAAGCAGCGATCCAGCACGACCGCCATCTCCCCGCGCTTCACGTAATGGTCGAGCAGCCAGCTCGGCAGCCACGCGATCCCGAACCCCGACGCACCGGCCGCGGCGATCGCCTGCACGTCATCGAAACTCAGTTGATGCGGCATGTCGATCCGCACCGTCGAGCCGTCCGGCGCGCGCAAGTCCCACGGCTGCACCACGCCCGACCGCGAATAGGCGATCGTCCGGTGGTGCTTCAGGTCGTCGAGCGTCTTCGGTGTCCCGTAACGCGCGAGATACGACGGCGCCGCGCCGAGGCTGCCGTATTGCGTGCCGAGCCGCCGCACCGCGAGGCTCGTGCTGTCCGCGAGCGTGCCGATCCGCACCGCGAGGTCGATCCCTTCCTCGACGAGATCGACGAAGCGGTCGGTGATCGACACGTCGATCCGCAGGTCAGGGTAATTGCGCGCGAGGTCGAGCACGATCGGCGTCACGCAGTGGTGCCCGAACGCGAGCGGCACGCTCAGCCGCAGCTTGCCGCGCGCCTCGTGGCGGCCGCAGTCGAGATCGGCTTCCGCCGCTTCGAGTTCCGCCAGCGCGCGCACGCAGCGGTCGTAGTACGCCTGGCCGTCGTCGGTCAGGCTCTGGCTGCGCGTCGTGCGTTGCAGCAGCCGTGCGCCGAGCCGCTTCTCGAGCCGCGCGATCGCCTTGCCGACCGCGGAACGCGTCATGTCGAGCCGCTGCGCGGCCAGCGCAAAGCTGCCCGATTCCACGACCTGGACGAAGGTCGTTACGCCGTCGAGTCTGTCGGTCATGGCGAGATTGCGTCGATTGAGTCCTGAGATTCCCCAGTGCATGGAAATGCGTACGCCAATGGGGAGGTGAATTCTCACTATAGTACCGATTCCCGCTCAGCGTGCGTCGCCGGCCGCACGCGGCGAATCCTACTCAACCTGGAGGCGCGCGGCCTGTCGTCGAGCCGCCGCGCAATACGCATGACGCTATCCGACTCTCGCAGGAATGCGGTCGCACTCGCGGCCGTCTGTCTCACGTCGCTGATGTTCGGCCTCGAAATTTCGAGCGTGCCGGTGATCCTGCCGACGCTCGAACACGTGCTGCATGGCGATTTCAACGGCATGCAGTGGATCATGAACGCGTACACGATCGCGTGTACGACGGTGCTGATGGCGGCCGGTACGCTCGCGGACCGGTTTGGCCGCAAGCGCGTGTACGTGATCGGCACCGTGCTGTTCGGCGCGACGTCGCTGCTCTGCGGGCTCGCGCCGAACGTGCCGGTGCTCGTGGCGGGCCGGCTGCTGCAAGGCGCGAGCGGCGGCGCGATGCTGATCTGCCAGATCGCCGTGCTGTCGCACCAGTTTCGCGAAGGGCGCGAGCGCGGCCGCGCATTCGGGATCTGGGGGATCGTGTTCGGCATCGGCCTCGGGTTCGGGCCGATCGTCGGCGGCGCGATCGTCGCGCTGGCGAGCTGGCCGTGGGTATTCCTCGTTCATGCGCCGCTCGCGGCCGTCGCGCTCGTGCTGATCGGCGGCGCGGTGCAGGAATCGCGCGATCCGCATGCGGGCTCGCTCGACGTCGCGGGCATCGTCACGTTGTCGCTCGCGGTGCTCGGTCTCGCGTTCTACATCACCCAAAGCGCGGAACTCGGATTGACGAGCAGAGCCGGCCTCGGCGTGCTCGGCGCGACCGTGCTCGCGCTGGTGGGCTTCGTCGCCGCGGAGCGCCGCAGCGCGCGGCCGATGTTCGACTTCTCGGTGTTCCGGATTCGCGCGTTCACCGGCGCGATCTTCGGCTCGATGGGAATGAACTTCAGCTTCTGGCCGTTCATGATCTACCTGCCGATCTGGTTCCAGGTCGCGCTCGGCTACGACAGCGTGACGGCCGGCCTCGCGTTGCTCGCGTACACGCTGCCGACGCTGATCGCGCCGCCGTTCGGCGAACAGCTCGCCCTGCGCTACGGGCCGGGTGTCGTGATTCCGGGCGGCCTGTTCACGATCGCGGCCGGTTTCGTGCTGATGCGGTTGGGCAGCGCGGCCGATCATGCGAGCTGGCTGACGATGCTGCCGGGCTGCGTGATCGCCGGCATCGGGCTCGGGCTGACCAACACGCCCGTCACCAACACGACGACGGGTGCGGTGCCGAGCGCGCGCGCCGGGATGGCGTCGGGCATCGACATGAGCGCGCGGATGATCTCGCTCGCGCTGAACATCGCGGCGATGGGCTTCGTGCTGGTGGCGGGGATCGTCGCGAGCCTGAAGCGCGGGCCGGCCGGCGCGATCGGCGACGCGGCGCTGCGCCGGCTCGCGCAGGAAATCGCGTCGGGTCGCACCGACGGGCTGCAGGCCGTCGCGCCGGCGCTCGCGCAGGCCGACCCGACCGGCGCGGCGCTGCACGCGGCGCTGGTGCATGGGTTCGGCTGGGTGATGGTGTACGGTGCGGCGGGCGTGGCCGTGCTCGCGACCGCGAGCATGGTGGCGTTCGCGCCGGCGCGGCGCGGGGCGGCCGTATGCGAATGACGCAGCCGGCGTACGGCATATGGCGGCCGGTCAGGACGTCCCGCCGCCGAGCGCGCGGTAGAGCTTCATCTGGTTGTTGAGCCGGTTCAGGCGCGTCAGTTCGTCGGCGCTCTGCGCGCTTCTCAGGACCTGCTGCTGGTCGAGCCACGGCTGCACGGCGGTCGCGCCGGCCGCGAAGCGCGCGGCGGCCAGCCGCTCGGCGCGCTGCGCCTGGGCGAGCGACAGCGCGCGCTGTTCGGCCTCGCGTTCGAGCTGCACACGGGCCGACAGGGCGTTCTCGACTTCCGCGAGCGCCGTATGGAGCCGCTGGCGGAACCCGACCACCGCTTCCTCGTACTGCGACTTCGACACCTTGATCTGCAGCTGCATCGTGTTCCACTGGATGAACGGCAGCGCGAGGCCGAGCCCGAGCGTGCCGACCGGGTTCGTCAGCACACGCTCGAGGCTCGTGCTCGTCGTGCCGGCGCTGCCGGTCAGCGTGAAGGTCGGGTAGAAGCTCGTGCGCGTCGCGTCGACCTGCGCGAGCGACTCGCGCAGCCGGAATTCCGCCGCACGCAGGTCGGGGCGCCGGCCGAGCAGGCTCGCGGGCAGGCCGGCCGCCACGTCGGGCGGCGCGGCGTCGGGCAGTGCCGTCGGCTCGGCCGCGAGCTGCTGCGGCGGCCGGTCGAACAGGATCGCGAGCGCGTGCCGGTTCTCGGTGCGCTGCTGGATCAGTTGCGTTTGCGCCGCGCGTTGCGCGGCGAGGCTCTGTTCGGCCTGCGCGACATCGAGCTCCGACACGGCGCCGGCCGTGTGCCGCGACCGGACGAGCGCGAGCGTGCGCACCGCATACGCGATGTTCGCTTCGCCGAGCGCGATCTGCCGATTCAGATAGCCGATCTGCCAGTACAGCGCCGCGGTCGTGCCGATCAGCGACAGCCGCGCGGCTTCGAGATCGGCGGCCGTCGCGTCGGCTTCCCAGTGCGCGGCATCGCGCAGCGCGGCCAGCCGGCCCCACAGGTCGATTTCGTAGCTGAGCGAACCGGTGAGGCTGCTCGCTCGGCTCGTTCGGTGGGTATCGAGCGTGCGCGACACGGCGCCGTTCGCGCCCAGCGTCACGTTGGGTGTCAGGTTCGTGTCGACGAGTCCCGCCTGCAATTGCGCGCGATACACGCGGATCGCCGCGATCGCGAGATCGCCGTTGGCGCGTAGCGCGCCGTCGATCAGCGCATCGAGTTGCGGATCGCCGAAGCTGCGCCACCAGTCGCGCGCGGCGGCAGGCGCGTCGGCCGCGACCGGCGCGGCCCAGTTCGCGGGCATCGCGACGGCCGGCAGCGGATCGTGGCGCACGCCCGCGCAGCCGGCGAGCAGCGCGGCCGCGCACGCGAATGCGCCGAGGCGGTGAAGCGGGGAGGATTGCGTGATGGCCATGTTTCGTCAGTCGCGCGCGAGCGCATCGATCGGATCGAGCCGCGACGCGTTGCGCGCAGGCATGAACCCGAAAATCACACCGGTGAGCGTCGAGCACACGAACGCGGTCGCGATCGCGCCGGCCGAGAACACCATCTTCCACTGCGCGACGAACATCGAGAACAGCGCGCCGAGCCCGAACGACAGCGCGATGCCGATCGTGCCGCCGAGCAGGCACACGAGCACGGCCTCGACCAGGAACTGCTGCAGGATGTCGGACTGGCGCGCGCCGACCGCCATCCGGATGCCGATCTCGCGCGTACGCTCGGTGACCGACACCAGCATGATGTTCATCACGCCGATCCCGCCGACCACGAGCGAGATCACCGCGATCAGCGAGAGCAGCAGCGTCAGCGACTGGCCGGTCTTCTCGACGGTCTTGACCACGCTGTCCATGTTGTACGTGAAGAAGTCCTTGCGGCCGTGGCGCTGGATCATCAGTTTCTCGAGGCTTTTCTCGGCGGCGGCGCTCGGCTGCCCGTCGCGCACGCGCACGGTGATGCTGTCGAGATAGCGCTGGCCGAACAGGCGCCCGCTCGCGGTCGTGTACGGCACCCACACGTTCAGGCTCTTCACGCTGCCGAATGCGCTTTTCTTGTCGGCGGTCACGCCGATCACGACGCACGGCACGTTGTCGACGAGGATCGCTTCGCCGACCGGATTGCGCGTCGCGCCGAACAGCTTGCGGCGCGTGTTCTGGTCGATCACGACCACCTGCGCCTGGCGGCGCACCGCGTCGTCGTCGAACGCGACGCCGAGCGCGAAACGCATCCCGCGCGCCTGGAAGTAGCGGTCGCCGACGCCGCTGACGAGCGCATTCACGTTGATGTTGCGATAACGCAGCAGCAGCGTGCGCGACGTCTCGGGTGTCGCGCTGTCGACGTACGGCTGCTCCGCGAGCGCGGCGACGTCGTCGGGCACGAGCGTCTGGATCGTGTCCGCGCGGCTGTCGCCCCAGTCGGTGCCCGGATAGAGGCTGATCGTATTGGTGCCGATGCTGCCGATCTCGTCGAGCATGTAACGCTTCGCGCCTTCGCCGACCGCGACGATCGACACGACCGACGTGATGCCGATGATGATGCCGAGCATCGTCAGCAGCGTGCGCAGCCGGTGCGACACGAGCGCGATCCAGGCCATCCGGCACGCCTCGCCGAAGCGGCCGGTGCCGGCGGCGAAGCGTCGGGCGCGCGGGGCGGGAGCGGTGTCGGCGTCGGCGTCGGCGTCGACGGCCGGCGGGGCATCCCCGGAAGCCGGTGCGGACCGCCCGTCGGGTGCCGTTTCGGCCGTTGCGGCTGGCCCGACGCCGGATTCCGCGAGCGCTTCCGCGTAGTGGCGGTTCGGCCGGTCGGCGACGATCTCGCCGTCGCTGATTTCGATGATGCGCCGCGCATGGCGCGCCACCGCCTTGTCGTGCGTGACGATCACGATCGTATGGCCGAGCGCGTTCAGTTCGTGCAGGATGCGGATCACGTCCTGGCCGCTTTTCGTGTCGAGCGCGCCGGTCGGTTCGTCCGCGAGGATCACCTGGCCGCCGTTCATCAGCGCGCGTGCAATGCTCACGCGCTGCTGCTGGCCGCCGGACAGTTGCCCGGGCCGGTGATGCGCGCGATCGGCGAGCCCGAGGCGCGCGAGCAACGCGCGGGCGCGGGCGTGCCGCTCGGCGCGCGGGGTGCCTGCGTAGATCGCCGGCATTTCGAGGTTCGCGACCGCGTCGACGTGCGGCAGCAGGTGATAGCGCTGGAACACGAAGCCGAAGTGCTCGCGGCGCAACTGCGCGAGCTCGTCGCTGTCGAGCATCTGCGTGTCGCGTCCGCCGACCGTGTACGTGCCTTCGCTCGGATGATCGAGGCAGCCGAGGATGTTCATCAACGTCGACTTGCCGGACCCCGACGCGCCGACGATCGCGACGATCTCGCCCGCGTCGATCGACAGGCTGACGTTGTTCAGGACGACGACGTCCTTGTCGCCGGCCGGAAAGCGTCGCGTGACGGCGGCGAGTTTCAGCAGAGGCTGGCTCATCGTTACACCACGTCCGACAATGGCGCGCGCTCGTCCGCCGACGCTTCGCCGATCACGACGCGCTCGCCGTCCTTCAGGCCGGCCAGCACTTCGACGCGCACGTTGTTGTTGATGCCGATGCGGATGTGACGCGTTTCCGTGCTGCCGTCGGCGCGCAGCACGCGTACCGCGACGGTGCCGTCCTTGCGCTTCTCGCCGAGCGCAGCGGCCGGAATGATCAGCGCGTTGCGCGCGTTGCCGAGCACGATGTTGACCTGCGCGGTCATCGCGATGCGCAGCCGGTGCTCGGGATTCGGCACGTCGAACAGTGCGTTGTAGAACACCGCGCTGTTGGGCTTCGCGCTGCCGCCTGCGCCGCCGAGCGTGCTTTGCGCGTCGGCGTAGTTCTGCGGTGCCGGTTCGATCGCGCGCAGCTTGCCGTAATGACGCTTGTCCGGTTCGCCGAGGATCGTGAAATAGGCGCTCTGGCCGGCGCTCACGCGGATCACGTCGGCTTCCGATACCTGCGCCTTCACGGTCATCGTGTCGAGATTCGCGAGCTTCAGGATCACCGGCGCCTGCTGCTGAGCGATCACGGTCTGGCCTTCCTGCGTGACGATCGCGACGACCTCGCCGTCGATCGGCGCGACGATACGCGTGTAGCCGAGGTTGGCCTGTGCGGTCTCGATCTGGATGCGGGCCGAACGGATCTGCGCGGCGAGCGACGCGAGGGTGGCGCGCTGCACGTCGAGCGCCGCGCGCGCGGCCTCGAACGCTTCGCGCGACGTCGCATCGTCGGGCAGCATCGCCTGCTGGCGGCGGAACGCGAGCTCGGCCTGTGTCAGTTGCGCGGCGGTCGATTGCTGCTGCGCGCGCAGGCTTTCTTCGCTGGCGCGCGCCTGGCGCAGCGCGTTTTCCGAGATCACGGGATCGATCTCGGCGAGCCACTGGCCCTTCGTGACCTTGTCGCCGAGCTTGACCTTCAGCGTCTTCAACTGCCCCGACACCTGCGCGCCGACGTCCACTTGCTTGAACGCCTGCAGCGCGCCGGTCGCGAGCACCGCATTCTCGAGATCGCCGCGCGTGACGGGCGCGGACAGGTACTGCGGATGCTTGTCGGGCGCGCAGGCCTTCAGCGTGACGCCGGCGGCGATCGCGACGATGGCAAGGGTGGCCAGCACGATGCGCCGGCGGCGATGGGTCTTCTGGATCATGAGAATGCAGCGAGGATGAAGCAGGCGCCGGCAATGCGTGCGGCCGAACGGAACGATCCGGTCGGTGTCGCATGCCGGACGCGTTGTCCGCGACGGGTTCCGCGTACGCATCGCGCGGGTGTGCCGAATCGAATCAGGCGCTCATGGTAAGCGAGGAATTCGCGCCAAATCGTGTGGAAATTGTGCTGAATTGTGTGGATGCCGGACCGACGCGCTGCCGAACAGTGCAATTGTTTCGATCCGTGAAAAGGCGACGATCCGCCGCGCGACGACAATCGCCATCATCGGCCGGTCGCGTTTTTCGTCGAGCGGGGCAGCGCGTCGACTTGCTCGAGCGCCGGCCCCCATTCGTCGAGGTGCGTGACCGTGAAGCCGCTGCCGATCGGCAGGCTTACGAGCGTGCATTCGCGTTCGTACGAGCGGGGCGAGCGGGGTAGCCCGCCCGATCTCGCGAGCTCACGCGCGGTGTCCGCCCGCGTCGATCCTGCGCTGCGTATCGGCATCGACGATCTCGCGGATCGCGCTGAACAGCGGTGCGGCGTCGGTGTAGCGACGCCCGTAGCCGAGATTGAACGCATAGTCGAAATCGGGCGGATTGCTGCCCTGGTTGTGCTGCAGGATCGTTTCGAGCTTGTCGAGCGCCTTCGCCGCGCGGGCTTCCGGCGAGGCGGCTGCCTCGTATTCATCCCACAGCGCGACGATCTCGTCGCGCACCGCGCGGTCGAGCGGCGCGGTCAGCGTCAGCAGGTCGTCGCGTTCGTGCGCGCGCTTGTCGGGGTATGCATCCTGCGCGATCGCGGGGATGTCGCCGTGCAGCGCCTCGCCGAGGTCGTGGACGACGCACAGTTTCAGCAGCTTCAGCGTGTCGACGGCGGGCAGTGCATCGGCGAATACGAGCGCCATCAGGCATAGCCGCCAGCTGTGCTCGGCCGTGCTTTCGGGGCGGCCGGCCGACGTATGGCCGCTGCGCAGCACGTCCTTCAGGCGTTCGGCTTCGCGCAGGAAAGCGAGCCGCGCGTGGATCGTATCGGGATTCATGGTCGGCGTCCTTGCGATGAGCCGTCAAGCGTATGCCGGCCAGCCGGGCTTCGTCCACGCATGAAATATGCGTGGACCGTCAGTGCACGTCGAGCGTTTCCACGAGCCGCACGGCCGAGCCGTCCGACAACGTCATCCGTGTCCACCGGCACCGGCTGCCGCGAATCGGCACGACGCGCGACGCATTCGCGCCGGTGTCGAACTCGACGCTCGGCGGCCCTGCGCGTTCGTGCCAGCCGAGCCGGTCGAGCGCGGCTTCCATGCGGACGATCTCCGGCGTCGCGTAGCGCCACAGCGACGTGCCGAGCAGCGTCGAAAGCGGCCGCGAGAACTCGGCCGCGCGCGCCGGCGAGCTGGCAAGCAGACGGTGCGTGAGATCGCACACGAGATGCATGCGGCCCGCACTGCCGGCGATCAGCCGCGCGAGTGCGTGGTCGCCCGCGGAATCGAGGCGCGCGGCGAGCAGCCGTTCGGCCGTCGCGCGTTCGTCGGGCGACATCTGCTGGAGGCCGGCCTCCCAGCGCGAGATCGTCGATTGCGCGACGCCGAACAGCTCGGCCGCATGGCTTTGCTTCACGCGGTGCAGCGCGCGCCAGCGCTTGAGTTGCGGGCCGAGCGAGGACGGATGAAGCGGTGAGGCATTCATGACGATGCTCCTGTGGCAGCGTTGCCGTGCGCGCCCCGTCGGAATCGTTTTCGCGAGGCTTTCAACCGGTCTCACCATATCTTATTATTCGGCCAGAGCGGTGCGTGCCGGCCACCATCGATCATGTGAGCGACATGGTGCGCCGGCAACGATGACCGCCTTCCGGCCGGCGCGTCGCCCGACGCGCGGTCGCAACGACAGGGAGCGCGAGGCCGTGCGTTTCCCGAAAAAAGATACGAGGGCGCAATGGTACGACTGGTGTTGCTGCTGCTGGGCATCGAATATCTGCGAACCCGCTGGCGCGGGTTGACCGTGCTCGGCTGGCTGTGGGTCGTCGCGGGCGTCGGCATTTTCGTCGATGCGCTCGACGGCGCGCTGCATTTTCCGATCGAACTGTTCGCATGGCTGTTCCTGATCGAGGGGCTCGCGACGCTCGCGGTGGCTGGCAGCGGGGTCGGCGGGCAGCGCATCCTGCGCTACGTGAAGGGCATCGCGGTCGTGGTGGCTGCGGGGCTCGTGTTTGCCGGCCATCATCACGGCCACTTCCTGCTGTCGATGATCTTCGGCACGCTGTTTCTCGTCGACGGGCTGTTGCAATGCACGTCCGCATGGATGGTGCGCTATCGCCGCTGGCACGTCGCGTTCGCGTGGGGCGTCGTCGAGATCCTGCTGGCGATCTTCTTCTTTCAGCCGTACCCGACGCACTACGTGGGCACCGTGCCGTACTGCCTCGGCCTGTTGCTGACGTTCGGCGGGATGCACATGCTGAGCCTTGCCGCACGCGTGCGGCGGCTGACACGCAACCCGGCGTTCGCGACGTCGCCCGCGCCGGCGCTGGCGCCGGATCTCGACGATGCGCCGAACCTGCCGCAGTTCGCGCAATCCGAATGGGACGGCCCGCCGGCCGACGGCGAGCGGGCGCTCACCGTGCACGTGTGGACGCCGACCGGCACGTCGAAGGCCGAAGCGCAGCGTTATCCGGTGATCGACCGCTACATCGCGGCGGTGGACGTCAACGGCGTGATCTCGACCGGCCATGCGGCGCTGGAGTCGCCGGAGGGTATCTACATCAGCCTGTATCCGGGCGTCGAAATCGATCGTTCTCCGGACGAATTCACGCGCATCCTGCGTGCGACGCGCGAGAACGACGTGCCGGGCCTGTTCCAGCCCGACTATGCGACCGAGTCGAAAGCGTGGTGTCCGTCGACGGTGCGCGTGCGCATCCGCAACTACGATCCGGCCAAGCTCGATGCGTTCTGGTCGTCGTACCGGCAGAACACGACGTACAACCTCACGCACCGCAACTGCTCGAGCTCCGTGTCGAATGCGCTCGAAGCCGCGCTCGACGGCGCGGTGTGGCGGCTGAAGGGCGCGCGGGCCGGGTGGGGCGCGTTCGTGCGGCTGCTGCTCACGCCCGAGCTGTGGGTGGCCGCGCAGATCCGCAAGCGTGCGGTGACGATGGCGTGGACGCCCGGGCTCACGCTCGACTATGCGCGCGCGCTCAGCATGCTCGCCGATCCGCGTCCGTTCGCGTGGTGGAAGGTTGCGCGCTCGGCCGTGAGCGCGATCATGGCGTCGCGCCGCGCGTGGCGCGAGCAGGACAGCGCGGCGCTGTCGCCCGGCGGGTCGGAGGCGGCGTCGATGAAGTGAACGCGTGGCGCCGGACGCGGGCCCGACGTCACGAGGGGCGCCTTCGCGCGGCGCCGCGATATTGCCTGCCATCAGCCCCCCACGGACGACGACGATGAACAACACGAGAGCGTTCCGCATCCTGATTCCGGCCGCGCTGACGCTGGCGAGCGCCGGCCTCGCGCAGGCGGACACGGACGAAGTGCCGCGCATGAGCAACGACGTTTACCGGATGTCGGTGTCGTTCTGCTCGAACGTCGCGGCCGCCGAGAAGGTCGCGTGCCAGGGCGACATGATCGCCGCGGGCAGCCGGATCGTCGCGGCGCTGGGCGGCCTGCCGCCGGCGTCCGCCACGGCGATCGACGAAGGCGCGCGCAACAAGCTGCCGCCGGCGGAGCGTAACGGGCTCGCGCCCGTCGAGCCGGCCGCGATCGACAAGGACGACGTTCTGGCCGGCCTCGCCGGCATGGTGCGCCTCTGCGACGTGTACGAGCCCGAACCGGCGTCGCGTGCGCGGCACCACGCGGCGCTGCAGCAGAAGGCGCCCGATGTCGCTCCCCGTGTCGAGGCGTTGCTGGCCGATGCGTCGACGGCGGCGCGCCGGCGCGTCAGCATCGGCGTGTGGCAGATTCTCGCGCTCGAGGGCCCCGAAGCGTCGGCGCGCGCGTGCACGCAGCTCGGCACCTGAGCGATCGCGCATTCTTTCGTCCACCTTCACATTCGTGCCATGTTGCGTCAGCAACAATCGCGGGCAGACATTCGACAACCTTGCGGCGCATCCCGCGACCGCAAGCCCTTTCCGAGGAAACACGCCATGCTCAAGACGCTCGCCCGCGCCGCTGCCGCACTCGCCGTCGCTTCCGTTTCACTGCACGCCGCCGCGCAGACCAGCTACGACTACCTGTTGCTCGCCGCATCGTGGGAGCCGGGCTTCTGCGCGTCGCACGACACGCCGGAATGCACGAACCTCGCCGGCTCGTATGCGGCGACGAGCCTGTCGCTGCACGGGCTGTGGCCGAACCGCTACGACGGCAATCAGCCGTTCTATTGCGGCGTGCCGCAGAGCGACATCGACCTCGACAACGCTCACCAGTGGTGCAGCATGGACGCATACCCGATCAGCAGCGCGACCCGCAACACGCTGTCGACGTACATGCCGGGCGTCGCATCGTGTCTCGACAAGCACGAGTGGTTCAAGCATGGCACGTGTTCGAATTCGGCGACGCCCGATGCTTACTGGAATCAGGCGTCGGGCATGATCAGCCGGTTGGGCAACACGTCGTTCAACGCGTTCCTGCAAGCGAACGCGGGCAAGACGGTCACGCGTAACCAGTTGCTGTCGGCGTTCGAAGGCGCGTTCGGCAGCAACACGCGCAGCGCGGTGTCGCTGAAGTGCACGAAGACGAACGGCGTGAGCTACTTCACCGAAGCGTGGATCGCGGTGAAGACGAATGCGACCGCGCAGTTTCCGAGCGCGGCGTCGCTCGTGACGGACGGCAATACGCAGGGCACGTGCCCGACGTCGGGTGTGTTCATCGCGAAGTGACGGGGCGCGGCTGACGTGCGCGATATCGCGCACGTCGCGAGCGGTCAGGGTTGCGGCATGACGGGTGGCATGGGCATTCCAGCATGTTGGGCGTGCCGTTGACGGAGCGCATGCGGGTTTGTCGGTCGGCTGCGCTCAACGCGTCGCGGACGGCACGCCGAACCACCGCATGGCCGCATGCGCGACTGCGTCCACGTCCGCATCGTCATTGCAGGCCCATGCGACGAAGCCGTCGGGGCGCACCAGCACCGCGCGCAATCCGAGCCGGTCCTTCGCGTCGCTCGCGAGATACGCGATCCGGTCGTGCCAACGGCTTGCGAGTGCCCGAAGCGACGGGTTCGCATCGAAGTCCAGCAGCATGCCCTTGCCGTGCCTGACGTGTTCGCCGAGCCGCGTGCCGTCGGCCAGTTCGAAGTCGGGAACGCCGTGGCCCACGAGTGGATGGCCGCCGCCGAGATCGTACGCGAGCGACACGCCCCACAGGCGCTCGGCGAAGTACGTCGCGCCGTCGCGCGTGTCGACGAGATCGCGAATGATCGCGGCGAGCGCGCGCGAACTCGGAGACGGTCGCATCAGCGCGACCTGCGCACGCGACCAGTCGAGCACGCGTGCGCCCACCGGATGCCGTTCGTTCGTATAGCTGTCGAGCAGCCCGTCCGGCGCGTCGCCGCGGATCGTCGCGGCCAGCTTCCAGCCGAGATTCATCGCATCGCCGAGCCCGAGATTGAGCCCCTGGCCGCCGAGCGGCGAATGGATGTGCGCGGCATCGCCCGCGAGCAGCACGCGGCCGTTGCGGTACGTCGATGCCTGGTACGCGCGATCGGTCCACGTGGCGGCGAGCCGAAGCGCGGTCAACGTGACGCCGGTGCCGGACACGCGGCGCAGCACGGCCTGCGCATGCTCGAGCGTCACCGGCCCGCCCCGGTGGAATGCGCCGCCGTCGAATTCGACCAGCGCGACGGTTCCGGGCGGCGTGTAGGTGTACATCCCGGCCGCCGTGTGGTGACGGCCCGGCAGCAGCGCGCCCGGATCGGCGAACTCGGCTTCGATCGAGTAGCCGGTGAACTCGGCGTCGGTGCCGGCGAACGCGAAGCCGCCGGCTTTGCGGACCGCGCTGCGCCCGCCGTCGCAGCCGACGAGCCAGCGTGCGTGGAATGTCTCGCCGCCGGCGTGCAGCGTGACGCCATCGTCCGACTGATCGAAGCCTTCGACGGCGACACCGCGCCGGATCTCGACGCCCGTTGCGCGCGCGCGGGCGCTCAGCACGGATTCGACCCGCGCCATGTCCGTCGCCATGTGCGTGCCGGCCGGGCCGGGCAGGTGATATGGCCACTGCGACGTATCGACGTCGTCGTGGAAGAACTGGATGCCGGCGAAATGGCCGGCCGGCCGACGCGATTGCTGCATCCAGTGCGCGGTGTCCTTTGCACGGGACGGTAGCGCGATGCCGTCGAGCAAGCCGCGACGATAGAACGCGTCGATGGTCGGCGCGGACAGGCCGCGCATGCCGAACGGGAGATGCTTCAGCGGGGATTCCGGATCGTCCGCCTGTTCGACCACCAGCACGGAGGCGCCGGCGAGGCGTAATTCGCACGCGAGGAACAGGCCGACAGGGCCGGCTCCGGCGATCGCGACATCATGGGTCACGGGCTCGTTCATCGGTGGCTCGGTTTCGGGCCAAGGCGGCCCCGGTGTGATCGAGAGGGCGGTACGCACCGGCATTGCGCCCGCTTCGGGAAAGTAATGGAATGTCGTTCCATCGGCGAGATATTGGAACGATGTTCCAGATGTGTCAAGCTAGCACCCATGAAAACCAGCAACCGGACCGAGCGGCGTGCGGACGCGCTGTCGAAAGAGCGGATCGTCGAGGCCGCGATCGGGATACTCGACCATTCAGGCGAGGGCGCGCTGACGTTTCGCACGCTCGCCGCGCACCTGGCGACCGGAAGCGGCGCGATCTACTGGCATGTCGCCGACAAGCAGGACCTGCTCGCGGCGGCCGCGGATCAAGTGATCGAGGCTGCGCTGACGGACGTGCCGACGGAGCGCGACAGCGATGCGGCGGAAGCGATCCGGCGCATCGCGCTGCGCCTGTTCGACGCGTTCAGCGCGCATCCGTGGGTGGGTGCGCAGTTGTTCCGGGAGCCGTGGCAGCACGCGGTGCCGAGGATCCTGGAGCGCATCGGCGGGCAGCTTCAGGCGCTGGGTGTGCCCGAGTCCGCGCAATTCAATGCGGCGTCGGCGCTGATGCATTACATCTTCGGGCTGGCCGGCCAATACGCGGCCGGTGCGCGGCTGCATCCGCGCGAGGCGGGGCAGCAGGCGATCGTCGCGGCCGTGGCCGAGCGGTGGGCGCAGCTCGAACCGGCGCAGTATCCGTTCGTGCGGAAGGTGGCCGAACAACTGGCCGCGCACGACGAGCGCGCGCAGTTCCTGGCCGGCATCGATCTCATTCTGGCGGGAATCGGCGTGGCGGCTCGGTAAGCCCGCCATCGGATGCATGGTTTCGAACAGCGGTGCGACGAGTCCGTCGTCACGCCAGCAGCCGCAACGCATCCGCGAGCGACAACACCGTCGTGCGCGATTCGAACGCGGTGGCGAACAGATGCTCGTGGACGATCGGGTCCGGGTCGTAGCAGCAATCCTTGACCGTGTAGAGGCCGAAATCGGCGTCGCTCGCGTGGGCGATCGACGACAGCATCACGCCGGTCGACGCGATGCCGACCATGATCAGCGAATCGACGCCCTGCGCGACGAGCCGCGCCTGCAGATCGGTGCCGAAGAATACGCTCGCGCGGTGGGCGACGATCAGCGGTTCGTCGGGCTGCCTGGCCAGTTCGGGACACGGGGCGTCGTCGATGAAGAGGCCGAGCTGCTTGATGCCCTGGCCATTCTTGTTGCGCGGGCTGACTTCCGGATAGCCGGGGCTGAAGCGCAGATTCGCGAACCAGACGCCGATGCCGGCGGCTCGTGCCGCGTCGCAGAGACGGCGCGTGTTGGCGAGCAGCTCGGGCGCGACCGACGGGAAAAGCCCGAGGATATCGGTCTGGTAATGCATGACGAGCAGCGCGGTTTTTGATGGCACGATGGGCGGGATCGGCGAGGAGGAACGGCTGCCGGCGTGCGCGCGGGCGGAGGTTGCAATTTCTGATGCGTTGTCCGGATTCATGCGTGGCGTTCTCCAGTAATCGCTTCGGAATGTCGGAAAATCGGCGGTGCCGACGATGCAGCCCGGCATCGCCCCTTCAAAAAATCGACCGCCCCGTATAAGTCGTCAACCACTCCAGCGCCAGCGTGCCGGCCAACGAATTCCCGTTCGCATCCAGCCCCGGCGCCCACACGCACACCGCCATCTCCCCGGGCAGCACCGCGACGATCCCGCCGCCGACGCCGCTCTTCGCCGGCAGCCCGACCCGGTACACGAAATCGCCGGCCGCATCATAGGTACCGCACGTCAGCATCAGCGCCGACAGCCGCTTCGCGGAACTCGAATCGACGATCCGCTCGCCGGTCGCCGGCGCGACGCCGCCGTTCGCCAGAAACAGCGCGGCGCTGGCGAGCTCGACGCAGTTCATCGTGATCGCGCACTGCCGGCAATACGCGTCGATCACCGTGTCGGGCGGCATCTGCATGTTGCCGAAGCTTGCCATGAAGTGCGCCATCGCGCGGTTGCGCTCCGCGTGCTGCAACTCCGACAGCGCGACGCGCGAGTCGTAGTCGATGTCGTTCGCGCCGATCAGCCGCCGCACGAATTCGACGAGCGCCGTCTCGGCCTTCACGAAGCGGCGGCACAGCACGTCGGTGACGACCAGTGCGCCCGCGTTGATGAACGGATTGCGCGGCTTGCCGCGCTCGCTTTCGAGCTGGACCAGCGAATTGAACGCGGTGCCGGACGGCTCGCGGCCGACCCGTTCCCACAGCGCGTCGCCCAGCAACTGGAATGCGAGCGTGCACGCGAACAGCTTCGAGATGCTCTGGATCGAGAAGCGCTCGTGCGCATCGCCGACGGTGTAAACGTTTCCGTCGAGCGTCACGACGGCCATCCCGAACTTGTCGGCGGGCACTTTCGCGAGTTCGGGAATGTAGTCGGCCACCCGTCCCTGGCCAATCCAGGGGGCGAGTTCGGTGTGGATGCGTTCGAGGATCGTCGGGTAATTCATCGCGTCAGGCAGGGTAGAGGCAGGCCGGATTCCGGCGAGCCCGTATGGAACCGTCCCGGCGCCGATTCGTCAAGCGCGGCCGAAATCGCGCCCTTATTTTCAAGACCGGCAAACAGGCGAGCGGCGGGCGCAGTATCATGCGGTACGTTTCGGCCGATGGCCGGCGTCCGGCACCGGCCGGCGCCGCCGCGGCTTCTCCGATGATCCGACCGCTGCCCATGTCTTTTCGCATTCTGCTCGTCGAAGACGACACCCGCCTGTCCACGCTGATCGCCGGCTACCTGCGCAAGAACGACTATGAAGTCGACACCGTGCTGCATGGTGACGCCGCGGTGCCGGCGATTCTGTCCATTCGTCCCGATCTCGTCATCCTCGACGTGAACCTTCCGGGCAAGGACGGCTTCGAGATCTGCCGCGAAGCGCGCAAGCAGTACGACGGCGTGATCATCATGGTGACGGCGCGCGACGAGCCGTTCGACGAGCTGCTCGGCCTCGAATTCGGCGCGGACGACTACGTGCACAAGCCGGTCGAGCCGCGCATCCTGCTCGCGCGGATCAAAGCGCAACTGCGCCGCGCGCCCGTGCGCGCGGCCGAGAGCGCCGCGCCGCAGCCGGAGCGCTACGCGTTCGGCAAGTTCTCGATCGACCGCACCGACCGCACCGTCGTGCTGCCCGACGGCAGCACGCCCGACCTGACGTCGGCCGAATTCGACCTGCTGTGGGCGCTCGTGTGTCATGCGGGCGAAGTCGTCAGCCGTGACGATCTGATGCTGCAGCTGCGCGGCGTCGAATTCGACGGTCTCGATCGCACGATCGACGGGCGTATCTCGAAGCTGCGCCGCAAGCTGCGCGACGACGCAAGCAACCCGCAGCGGATCAAGACGATCCGCAGCAAGGGTTATCAATTCAGCAAGCACGCGTGGGAATGACGCCGCCGTCGCGCGACGCCGTCACGTTCCGCGCGGGCATTCCGCCCGCGGGCCGGGAGCCGCGATGATCCGACGAACCCGTTCGCACCCCGATGCGCCGCCGCTTCCGCCGCTGCGCTACGTCAAATGGCGCTGGCTGCATTTCCGACGCGCGTGGACCGACACGCGCGCCGATCGCATTCCGAGCTGGTCGCGCCTGTATGTGCGCACCTACGTGCATCTGCTCGGCCTCGTCTTGCTGACCGCACTGGTGCCCGCGCTCGCGCTGTCCGTCGAATTGTCGCCGCAGGTCGTGTGGCATGCGTTCGACTCGCTGCCGGGCGACATCTGGATCGTGCTGGCGTTCGTGTTCACGGCGCCCGCGCTCGCCGCGTACCGGTGGATGCGGCCGGTGTGGTCGGATCTGGTGATGGTGCGCGAGCGCGCGATCGATTTCACCGGCGGCCGCTTCAACACGCGCGCGCGCGAATCGCACAGCGTGATCATCGGCCCGCTCGCGCGCACGCTGAATGCGCTCGCGATGCGCATGGAGCGGCTGATCGCCGCGCAGCGCGATCTGACGAACGGGATCTCGCATGAACTGCGCACGCCGCTCGCGCGCGTGCGCTTCGCGCTCGAAATGCTGCGCGAACCGGGTTCGGCGGCCGAATACCAGGGCGCGCTCGAGAGCATCGCGCAGGACGTGACCGAGCTCGAGGAACTGATCGACATGAGCCTCACGTATGCCCGGCTCGAATACAGCTCGCTGCAGTCGAACCTCGAGATGACCGCACCGGTCGCGTGGTTCGAGCACCAGGTGAACGACGCGCAACTGCTGTATCCGGACCGCACGATCGAGTCGCGCATCGCGATCGGGCCGGATCTGCGCGTGAAGATGGATCGGCGGCTGATGTCGTATGCGATGCGCAACTTGTTGCGCAACGCGAGCAAGTACGCGAAATCGCGGATCGTCGTCGGGATCTCGCTCTTGCACGGCAACATCGGGATCTTCGTCGAGGACGACGGTCCCGGTGTGCCCGAGAACGAGCGCGAACGGATCTTCGACGCGTTCGTGCGCCTCGACCGTCGCACCGGCGGCTACGGGCTCGGCCTGTCGATCACGCGGCAGGTGCTCCACGCGCACAACGGCCGGATCGCTGTCGTCGATCCGGTCGAGCTCGGCGGCGCGCGGTTCGAGATCAGTTGGCCGGTCTAGCGCCACGCTGCGCGCGGGCCGATCGACGGCAATCGCGAAGACGCAGGCCGCCGGCGGGCGCACGCGCGCCACGGATGCCGCCGAAGCGGCATCCGCGCATGCTCAGTAGGTGCGGCCGAGCTGCAGGTAGAAGTTGCGTCGGCCGCTGGGCGCGAGCGCTACGCCGATGTAGACGGGCCCGAACGCGGTCGACAGGCTCGTGAAGAACGTGTAGCTCTGCTTGAGCGAGCCGCCGCCGATCTGCTGGCCGCTGGACCAGACGTTGCCGACTTCCGCACTGGCGCCCACCGACAGCGCCTTGATCGGCGATGCATTGAACGTCATCAACTGGTTCATGTACGTGATCTGCCCGTACGCCAGCTCGTTGCCGTTCAGCTGATCGGCCGCATAGGCGGACAGATGCTGGAAGCCGCCGAGCGTGAAGTTGAACGCGTTGATCAGGTTGGTGCCGCCGATGCTCTTGCCGCCTTCGATCGTCGCGCTGACGCTGTGTCGGCCGAACTGCTGCGCAATCATCGCCTTGCCGTAGATCTCGGTATAGGGCGAGTTGTTGATCCCGTCGTCGAATTCCTGCGCCGAGCCGCCGTTACGCGACACGAGCGAGCGGTCGATCCGCAGTTCGCCGAAATAACCCTTGCGCGGGAACATCGGATCGTCGAGCTGATCGATCACGAGCCGCGCCCGCGCGACCAACGCCTGGGACGTGAAGCTCGGCCACAGCAGCGTCTGGCCGCTGCCGTCGTCGAACGGTACGTTGTAGGTCGGCGAGCCGTGCCCGGTCATGTAACCGACGCCGATCCGGAAATCGCCGAGCCGCGCGATCGGCAGGCCCAGATCGATTCCCGCGCGTGCCGTCTGCATCAGGTACTGCGTGACCTTCACGTCGCCGGAGTCGTTGTACAGGTTCGCATAGCGACGCTGGTATTCGGCGTACGGCGACAGGTACACGCCGTACGCGGTCGACAGCGGCTGGCGCAATTCGACGCGTGCCGACTGCAGGTCGCTGCCGATCGTCGTGTCCGCGCGGAATTCGAGCCCCGATTCGGTGAGCCACGGCCGCCGGTAGCCGACGTGCAGGCGGAAGCCGCCTTCGTCGGTCGAACTGCTCGACATGCCGAGCCCGAACAGCAGGAAGTTCGGCCCCCAGTACTTCTCGCGCGCGTTGATCTCGAGCACGTTGTCGTCGCCGTGGCTCACGATCTGCTGCGTGACGCTCTCGAAGTTGCCGCCGGTCGTGAGTCCGAGCAGATCCTGGCTGACGGTCTTCGGATCGTAGATGTCGCCGGGTTTCACATGCAGCGCATTGCTGACGACGCGCTTCGGCACGCCGCCGCTGGTCTTGATGTCGATGCGCGTGATCCGGATCGGCGGCGGCAGCGGCTGCGCGTGCGCGGACCGGTAGGCCGCGTACTGTTCCGGCGTGAGCGCGAAACGCCGCAGTTTCGGCAGCGCCGCGGTCGCGGCGGCCTCGCCGGCGGCAATCGCCTGCTTCGCGTTCTGGAAATCGGTAAACGCGAGCGGGCCGAGGTTCGGCGTGAGCAGCACGTCGTGCGCGTCGAGCTGCTTGCGCTGCGCGGTCACGTTCTGGCGGATCAGGATGCCGACCATCTGCTGCATCACGTCGGCAGGCGACGCGAGTGCGTCGAGCGGGCGCAGTTGCGAGCCGATGTCGACGGCGATCACGATGTTCGCGCCCATCTGCCGCGCGGTGTCGACGGGCAGGTTGCTGACGAGCCCGCCGT
This sequence comes from Burkholderia sp. MSMB1078WGS, assembly GCF_001528895.1. Taxonomy (NCBI): domain Bacteria; kingdom Pseudomonadati; phylum Pseudomonadota; class Betaproteobacteria; order Burkholderiales; family Burkholderiaceae; genus Burkholderia; species Burkholderia sp. MSMB1078WGS. Next base: position 64,228 of record NZ_LPDI01000116.1, read on the forward strand.
CCACCAGCGCGCGTCCGTTGATCTCGGCCGGCGCGAACAGGCCCGGCATTGCCATGCTCGCGCGAATCGCGAGCGGCAGCGAGCCGTGGTCGAGCACGACCATCTGGCCCGTCTGCAGGTCGGTCGCGACCGCGCGGTACGGGATCGGCAGGTGGTCGAACGGCTGGTTGGTCGGCACGGCGGCCGTCCAGTTCGCGAGCAGCGCCTGCAGCCGGTTGCCCTGTACGAGGCCGACCGGCGCCTTGACGCCTTTCTTGCCGAAGCCGAGCGTCAGCCCGTTGATGTACAGGCGTTCGTCTTCCCGGCTGGTTTGCGGCAGGTCCGCGCGGTCCGTCACGTCGAACGCGATATCCGCCAGATTGACCTCCGACAGCCGCTTCTGCATCTCGTCGGCCGCCATCCCGCTCGCGTACAGGCCGCCGACCACGGCGCCCATGCTGGTGCCCGCGATGCAGTCGATCGGAATCCGGTTGTCCTCCAGCACTTTCAGGACACCGAGGTGTGCGTAGCCGCGCGCGCCGCCACCGGACAGCACGAGGCCGATCGACGGCCGGCCGGCCGGGCCGCCGTCGGCCGTGCAGGTGTGCGCCGACGCGGCCGACGCGGCCGGCGCGGCGGCAGCCGGCGCGTCGGCGGCGGCAACGGGAGCAACGGCTTCGGTGGCCGGCAGCGGTTGTGCGGCGACCGTGCAGCACCAGAAGGCAACGAGCGTCGTGCAGAGCGGGCGCACCGGCGCCCAGCGGAAGAAAACGGTCGCTGTCATGGCGAACATACCTGGCGTGATCGTGCGTCTGAGGCCTGCCGGGAGCAGGCAAGACCGAGAGATTACCGTGTTTTACAGGCCCGACGCGAGAGGTTCGTTGCGTAGCCGGACGTGCCCGAAACGCCACATTCGGCAATTTCGTCGCGAAAAAATCATGGGAATTGCCTAAAGTATCGGAACGATTTGCCGCTAAGCTCGTGATGGGACGGCATGGACGCGTGGCAAAACGTGCGGCGCGGCTGTCCCGGCCCGTTCCCTCACAAAGGTTTGAAATATGTCGACACCGCTGTTCGGAAAGTTGTTTGCGCAACCCGTTGCGATCGACCTGGGAACGGCAAGCACGCGGATCTATACGCACGAACGCGGCGTGGTGCTGAACCAGCCGTCGGTCGTCTGCTTCCGCAAGGGCGGCGCAAGCGACGCGCGGCCGACGCTCGAGGCCGTCGGCGAGCTCGCGAAGGCGTTGCTCGGCCGCGAACCGGGGCATCTCGAATCCGTGCGGCCCATGCAGCACGGCGTGATCGCCGACGCGCACGCGGCCGAGCAGATGATCCGCAGCTTCATCGACATGTCGCGCACCCGCTCGCGCTTCGGCCGCCGCGTCGAGGTCACGTTGTGCGTGCCGTCCGACGCGACGGCCGTCGAGCGCCGCGCGATCCGCGAGGCCGCGTTCGCAGCCGGCGTATCGGAGGTCGAGCTGATCGAGGAATCGCTCGCGGCCGGGCTCGGCGCGGGTTTGCCGGTGACCGAGGCGGTCGGCTCGATGGTCATCGACATCGGCGGCGGGACGACCGAAGTCGCCGTCATCGCGCTCGGCGGCATCGTGTACCGCGAGGCGATTCGCGTCGGTGGCAACCAGTTCGACGCGGCGATCGTCAACCATGTCCGCAACCTGTACGGCGTGCTGCTCGGCGAGCAGACGGCGGAGCACGTGAAGAAGACGATCGGCTCGGCCACCAGCGCGGTGCCGCGCACGTCGACCCGCGCCGTCGGCCGCGGCATCGGCGACGGCCTGCCGCGTTCGGTCGAGCTGTCCAATCACGACGTCGCGGACGCGCTGGCCGCGCCGCTCAAGCAGGTGATCGGCGCGGTCAAGTCGGTGCTGGAAAACGCGCCGGCCGAACTCGTGACCGATATCGCGAATCGCGGCGTGGTGCTCACCGGCGGCGGCGCGCTGCTCGCCGGGCTCGAACGCCTGCTGTACGACGAGACCGGGCTGGTTGCGCGGATCGCCGACGAGCCTGCCACCTGTGCGGTGCGCGGCGCCGGTGAGGCGATGGGGCGGCTCGCGATGTGCCCGGCCGATTGAGCCGGGGCGGTGCCGGCCGGGCGCCGCGGTGCAGGCTTCACATTCTTTCGATCTCGCTGTTGTCGGCCCGGCCGGCATCGTCCACTGCATGGACGGGCGCGGGCACTGCGCGCCGGCGGCGAGACGACCCACAGCAGCTTCTCGACGCTCGGCCTGCGCGCGGCGTCGCCGCCCGGTTCGATCGCGAGCGGCACGTTCACCGCGCGCGGCACGGTCGGCTGGCGGCATGCGTTCGGCAACGTGCGGCCGTCGTCGGCGTTCGCGTTCGCGAAAGGCGCACGTCGTTCCAGGTGTCGGGCGTGCCGATTGCTCGCGACAGCGCGGTGCTCGAAGCCGGCATCGACGCGAACGTCACGAAGCGCGCCTGACGCTCGGCCTCACGTTACAGCGGCCGGTATGACACTGGCGTGCGCGACAACGGGACCCTCGGCAACATCCTGCGGAAATTCCGACCGGCAACCGATGTACCCGCACGCGACACGGTGCGACGACGCGACTTCGCATCGCGTCGCGGCCGTTTCGGCGCTGCGCGCGCCCCCCGTTCTGGCCTATCCTGTGCGAAACACGCGACGCGCGCCGCGCGTTGCGCCTCGACACAGGAGCATCGATGCCGAATCACGCCGAAGCCACGACGACGCAGGCGCCGCAAGTCGCGCCGATTGCCCCGACCACCGCGTCGGGTCCCGCTTTCATCGCGCCCGAAGCCGATCCGCAGGCGATCGCGCGCAACAATCAGTACGTGCTGAAATCCGGTGACGCGTTCGTGGTCAGCGACGCGCTCGGCGACATCGGCGGGCATGACGACGGCCTGTTCGTCGACGACATGCGCGTGCTGTCGACCTGGCGCCTGACGTTCGGCGGCCGTGCGCCGTCGTTGCTGTCGGGCGCGACGAGCGCCGACAACGCGTCGTTCACCGCGCACCTGACGAACCGCCCGCTGCCGCCGCTCGGCGGCCACGAGACACCCGAGGGCGTGATCCACATCGAGCGGATGCGCGTGCTCGCGGGCGACGTGCTGTACGAAGCGCTGACGCTGACGAACTACGGTGCGAGCGAAGCCGAAGTGCCGCTGTCGCTGTCGTTCGCGGCCGATTTCAAGGACATGTTCGAAGTGCGCGGCACGCAGCGGCCGAAGCGCGGCACGGTGGGGGCGCCGCGCGTCGACGCGGGCGCGGTGCGGCTGCGCTATGACGGCCTCGACGGCGTGGAGCGCAACGTGACCGTGCATTTCTCGCCGGCGCCCGACGCGCTGTCGGTCGATCGCGCCGACTACACGCTGACGATCGCCGCGCAGGCGTGCGTGTCGATCTACCTGACCGTCGATGCGACGCTCGGGCCCGCGCAGGGCGAAGGGCCCGGATGCGGCCGCGTCGCGCTGCGTACGGCGCTCGTCGGCGTGCATCGCGAGATGCGGGCGCGGCGCGAGTCGATGGCGCGCGTGAACACCGGCAATCCGCTGTTCGACGCATGGCTCGATCGCTCGCTCGCGGATCTCGGGTTGCTCACGACGCAGCTCGACACGGGGCCGTACCCGTATGCGGGCATCCCGTGGTTCTCGACGCCGTTCGGCCGCGACGCGATCATCACGTCGCTGCAGATGCTGTGGCTGCAGCCGTCGCTCGCGCGCGGCGTGCTGCGGTTTCTCGCCGAGCATCAGGCGCGCGAGACCTCCGCGTTCCGCGACGCGGAGCCCGGCAAGATCATGCACGAGTTCCGCCGCAGCGAGATGGCCGCGACGGGCGAGGTGCCGTTCGCGCTGTACTACGGCGGCGTCGATACGACTCCGCTGTTCATCGTGCTCGCGGGCGCCTATGTCGAGCGCACCGGCGACGATGCGCTGATCGACGAGCTGTGGCCCGCGCTCGAGCGTGCCGCGCAATGGGTGATCGACAAGTGCGACCGCAATCCGTACGGGCTGCTCGATTATCAGCGCACGTCGGAGCGCGGCCTCGCGAACCAGGGCTGGAAGGACAGCCACGATTCGGTGTTCCACGCGGACGGACGTTTCCCGGACGGGCCGATCGCGCTCGTCGAAGTGCAGGCCTATGCATGCGCGGCACTCGACGCGATGTCGGCGTGCTCGCACCGGCGCGGCCATGCGGCCGACGCGACGCGCTACGCGTTGCGCGCGAAGACGCTGCGCGAGCAGGTCGACGCGCTGTTCTGGATGCCGGAAGGCAATTTCTACGGGATCGCACTCGACGGCCATGGCGACCTGTGCCGTGTGTTCGCGTCGAACGCGGGCCATCTGCTTGCCTTCGGGCTGCCCGACGCCGAGCGCGGCGCGGCGGTCGCCGGCGTGCTCGGCTCGGCCCTGTTCCAGACCGGCTGGGGCATCCGCACGCTCGCGGCCGGCCAGCCGCGTTTCAATCCGATGGCCTATCACAACGGCTCGGTGTGGCCGCACGACAACGCGCTCATCGCGCGCGGCCTGGCGCGCTACGGCGACAAGACGGCCGCGGTGAATCTGCTGCGCGCGCTGTTCGAGGCGGCGGTGAGCTTCGAGATGCGCTTGCCGGAGCTGTTCTGCGGATTCCCGCGCCGACGCGGCGAACCGCCGACCGCGTATCCGGTGGCCTGCCTGCCGCAGGCGTGGGCGGCCGGCGCGCCGTTCATGATGCTGCAGGCGTGCCTCGGCGTGAGCATCGACGCGGCGCGCCACGAGGTGCGCGTCGAGCGTCCGGCATTGCCGGAAGGCGTCGACTGGCTGCGGATCGATGCGCTGCGCGTCGGCGACGAAACCGTGTCGCTGACGTTCCGCCGCGTCGACGGCCAGGTCATCGCGGCGGCGGAGCAGCCGGGCCGTGTGAAGGTGGTCGCGGTGCTGTAGCGGCGTGCCGCGCGAACGTTGCGCGATGTCGCGCCACGTTCGCGCGCAGCGGCATAGAATCGTGACATGACCCTTGAACGATGGCGGAGGTAGACGATGACGACCGACAATCGGCCCGACGACGGCGAGCACAAGCTCGAGAATCTGGAAGCGGCGGTCGACCACCTGCACAAGTCGATCGAATCGCAGAGCATCGCGGTCGGCGCGGCGAAGGGCATCCTGTTCAGCCTGATCGAAACGCTCGGCGCACTGATCGGCGATCCCGACCTGCCCGAGCATGCGCGTTCGGGCTACGAAGCGTTGCGCGACAAGGCGAGCGAATTGCGCGGCGGCCTCGAGCGCCATTGACGCACGGGCGGCGCAGATGCTGCCCGATTCGGCAGACGCAGCACAAAACCCCGTGTGCTCAATCAGTTAGGTGCCCGATACGCAGGATATCCACAAGCTTGCCAACACAATCTGTGGAGAACCACCCGGCCATCGGCCGGGTGCGCCACGCGTGCGCGGCGTGCGGTTCGACAATCTTTGCGGTGCCACACCATTGACCGGCCAAGGTCCGTGAACTGAATCCCCTTCTGTATCAAGATGTTACGCGCCCGATGTGGCGGATATCCACAGGCTTGCCAACAAAATCTGTGGACAACTCGCAATCGATTGCGTCGCAGGCGTTGAGGATCCGGCCGGAATGCGACGGGTGCGCGAAGCCCGTGCGCAAAGCCTGCCCGCGCCGCGCATCGGCGCACGAATGCGTGCGCGATCAAAGGCTTAGGCTCCGGATACCCAGGATATCCACATCCTTGCCAACACTTTCTGTGGACAAGCGCGGCCGCGTTATTCGGCGGGCGCCGCGCCGGCCGCTTCCGCCACGATCCAGTCGCGAAAGAGCGTCATCGCGGGCGTCAGCGGTTTCGACTTCAGCGACGTGAGCCAGTAGCCGCCCGCGCGCACGTCGATGTCGAATGGCCGCGCGAGCTGGCCGAGTTGCAGTTCGCGCGCGAACATGCAGGCGGGCGCGAGCGCGACGCCCGCACCTTGTATCGCGGCCTCGACCATCAGCCGGGACGAATCGAATACGGGCCCGTTGACGGCCCACGGTTCGAGTTGCGCGGCGTCGAACCAGCCGAGCCATTCGTCGGTGCGGTACGAGCGCAGCAGCGTTTCGTTCGCGAGGTCAGCCGGCTGCGCGAGACGCCGCGCAATGTCCGGCGTGCACAGCGCGGTGAGCGGCGCATCGAGCAGTTGCTCGTTGCGTGTCGTCGGCCAATTGCCGACGCCGAAGCGGATCGCAAAATCGAGGCCCTCGGCGGCGAGGTCGACGACGTTGTTGTTGGTCCGCAGCCGCAGCTCGACGAACGGGTGTGTGTCGCCGAACTGCTTCAGCCGCGGCATTAGCCAACCTAGGGCAAAGGTGCCGACGACGCCGAGCGTCAGCACCTCGCGGAAGCGCCCGCCGTCGAACTGCTTGAGCACCGTCTCGATGCGGCTGAACGCGTCGCTCAGCACCGGCAGCAATGCACGCCCCTCGTCGGTCAGCCCGAGGCCGCGCGGCAATCGCGTGAACAACGTGCAGCCGAGCCGCTCTTCCAGCGAGCGCACCTGCTGGCTGACCGCGGCCTGGGTCACGCTCAGCTCGAGGCCGGCGCGCGTGAAGTTCAGGTGGCGCGCCGACGATTCGAATGCGCGCAACGCATTGAGCGGAAGATGAGGGCGGAGTTTGGTCATAAGAATTTCTTTTGTCAGCGCTCAATTATCGTTGCTTGTCGGGCAACCGTAAAGTCTCGATAGTGCTGTCTCGGCGGCCGGCCGTTTTCGGCACGCAATACCGACACGCAATGCCGTTTCGCCGCCATTCCACCACGAGACAACCGACATGACTTACTCAACGAAACGTCGAACCCTGTTGCTGGCCGCCGCGACGGCGCCGCTCGTTCTCACCGTCACCGCGTGCGCGTCGCGGCAGGCCGCGGCGCCGGACCCGGCCGCGGCGGCAGCGGCGGCTGCCGCGGACGCCATTGCGCCCGTCGCGGCGGCGACGACGCTCGCCGATCTCGAGCGCGACGCGGGCGGCCGTCTCGGCGTGTGCGCGATCGACACGGCGAGCGGCCGCGCCATCGAGCATCGCGCGGGCGAGCGCTTCCCGTTCTGCAGCACGTTCAAGGCGATGCTGAGTGCGGCGGTCCTCGCGCAGAGCGTCGAGCGGCCGGGCTTGCTGCAACAGCGCGTGACGTACACCAAGGCCGACCTCGTCAACTATTCGCCGGTGTCGGAGAAGCATGTCGGCGCGGGCATGACGGTCGGCGCGCTGTGCGAGGCCACGATTCAGTACAGCGACAACTCGGCCGCGAACCTGCTGATGAAGCTGATCGGCGGCCCGTCGGCGGTAACGGCCTACGCGCGTTCGATCGGCGACGACATGTTCCGTCTCGATCGATGGGAGACCGAACTGAATACCGCGCTGCCGGGCGACCCGCGCGACACGACGACGCCCGCCGCGATGGCCGCCAGCATGCGCGCGCTGACGCTCGGCGACGCGCTGCCGGCCGCGCAGCGTGCGCAGCTCGTCGCGTGGCTGCGCGGCAACAAGGTCGGCGACAAGCGAATTCGCGCGGGCGTGCCCGCCGGATGGACGGTCGGCGACAAGACCGGTACCGGCGATTACGGAACGACCAACGATGCGGGCGTCATCTGGCCGACGTCGCGCGCGCCGATCGTGCTGGCCGTGTACTACACGCAGGCGCAAGCCGATGCACGGGCGAAGGACGACGTGATCGCGTCGGTCGCGCGCATCGTCGCGCGCACGTTCGGTTGAGCAGCGCGGCACGGCGCGCGTGGCGAGCGCCGCGGGCGCGCCGTGCCGCAGTCGTGACCCGCGCGATCAAACGTTGTGCGATCAACGACTTAGGTCGCGCATGCTCAGGATATCCACATGCTTGCCAACAAAAATTGTGGACAAGCCCGCGCGCCGCGGCGTCCGGCGCGACGCGCGCCGGGCGTGCCGCGTTTGAGGCAGCGCGAACAAAGTCTTTCGGATCAAGCGCTTGGTCGCGGTATGCGCAGGCTATCCACACGCTTGCCAACACAATCTGTGGACAAGCACGGCAGCCCGCGCGTCACGTGCCGACGCGGCATGCAACGCGCGATCGGGTGTCGTCGTGCCCTTTTCGAGGCGGCGCGGACAAAGTCTTTCGGATCAAGTGCTTGATCGCGGTATGCGCAGGCTATCCACATGCTTGCCAACACAATCTGTGGACAAGCTCGCGCGCGGCCGCGACCGCAACGCTCAGGGCTGCCGATCGTCGACGGCGGGCCAGCGCGCGAACGCGAACACCCACAACATGATGAAGTTCAGCACCGGGACGAACATCGTCAGGATCCACCAGCCCGAATGCCCGGTGCGCCGAACGATGCGGACGTACGGATAGACGACGATGGCGACGAGCACGAGCGAGACGAGCAATTGCCACGCGGTGAAGTGTTCCATGGTCTTCCTCGGAGTGAGGTGTCGTGATGCGGTGCCGGCGGCACGGCCGGCCCGGGGCGCCGACGCGCATGGCCGACGATGCGCGGCCGCGTGCGGCTTGCGTGATCTTGATGCGCGGCGGGCACGGGCGTCAAGGCAGCGGCAGGGCGCTGCCCGGATGCCCGATCGTCGCGTTCGCGCATGCCGATGCCGCGCGTTGCCGAAACGGTGACGCGCGGCGCGAATCGTAGGCCGATCAACGGGTTAGCGCAGGCTTGCGCAGGATATCCACAAGCTTGCCAACAAAATCTGTGGGTAAGTGGCGCAGCGCCGGTCCGGCATGCGTGCGGCGGTTGCGATGCCCATCGGACGTACATCGTGGACGTACATCGTCGTGGCGTCGTGATGCGATGTGCGGCGAAGCGGTGACGGCGATGGCCCTTGCCCGGGCCTTGTCTGCATCACGCGTGCCAAAGTCCATCGGATCAAGGGTTTAGCGCCGCGGTGCGCAGGATATCCACAAGCTTGCCAACATTTTCTGTGGAGAAGTCCGCATTCGCGATTCGGCCAAATGCCACGCGCTGCCACGCTTCGCACGCCGGCTCACGCTGTGCAGATACCGGCCACGCCGATCTTCTGGAACAGGTGCGGGCTGGTGACGGCGGACCACGGATAGGCCGACAGCTTCGCGACGAATTCCGGATGCGTGAAGGCTGCGCGAAAGGCGTCCGTCGATTCCCGGACCGCGTGGTTCAGGTAGGTCGGGCTGTCGCCGAGCGCGCGATGAAGCTGCGTCGAGATGAATCCCGGCTGGCGCTTCATGAATTCCATGTCGTCTTTCCAGACGGCGAGAAAGTCGGCTTCGTCGGCGGGCGCCGGCGTAAACATGTTGACGAGCACGACCGGCGCCGCGTCGATCGCGATCTGTTGCCGGATTTGCCAACATAATCCGGGGACAAGCCGACCGCCGCGCGCGCGTCAGGCCGGCCGCGGGAAGCGCACCGTGACGGTCAGCCCGCGCCCGCCGCGCGTGGTCCCGAGCGCGACGGTCGCGCGATGTTGTTCGGCGATCCGCTTGACGATCGACAACCCGAGCCCGCTGCCCGACGACGTGGCGGCTTGCGCGCCTTCGCCGCGATAGAAGCGTTCCCATACGTCCGTGCGTTCGGCCTCCGGAATGCCGGGGCCGTCGTCGGCGACTTCGAGCACGGGCGTCGCGCCGTCCATGCGCGCCGATACGTCGACGCGCGCGCCTGCGCCCGCATAGCGGATCGCGTTGTCGACGAGATTGTTCAGCAGCACGCGCAGCGTGTCGGCATTGCCCGCCGTCGTCACGGGCACGTCGACTATCGCACCGAGATCGATCCGGTGCGCGTCGGCGACGCGCGCGCGGTCCGACACCACCGAACGGCACAGCGCGGCGAGATCGACCGGCGCCGACGCGCCGACGGCCGCCTGCGCATCGGGCTCGAGGCGTGCGAGCGTCAGCAACTGTTCGGCGAGGTGGCCGAGGCGCGTCGTGCCCGCATGGATTTGCGCGAGGATGCGCTCGCGTTCCTCGGCAGTCGCCGCGCGTCGCAGCAATTGCGACTGGATCGACAGCCCCATGATCGGTGTGCGCAGCTCGTGCGCGGCATCGGCGATGAAGTGCCGCTGCAACGTGAACGAGCGGTCGAGGCGTGCGAGCAGGTCGTTGATGGCCTCGGCGAGCGGGCGGACCTCGTTCGGCATCGATGCGACGTCGACCGGCTCGAGGTTGTTCGCATTCCTGCGTTTCAGGCCGGACGCGATTGCCCGTAACGGCCGCAACCCCGCGCCGATGCCGAACCACAGGCCGAGCGCGAGCAGCGGCAGCATCGAGAAGACGGGCCACAGCAGGTGGACGGCGATGCCCGCGATCGCTTCCCAGCGCGCATGCCGTGCCTGCGCGAGCCGGATCGTCGTGCCGCCGCGCTCGGTCACATAGGTGCGCCACGGCTGGCCGCCGACGTCGACGCTCGCGATGCCCTGCTGCGCGGGCGGCGGCAGCTTCGAGTCGCGGTCGGTCGAATACACGAGCGTGCCGTTGCGCCATACCTGCAGCAGCACCGCATCGGGGTCGCTCGCTTCGAAGCCGTGCTTGCCTGTGGCGCGGTTGCTGAACGACAGCTCGCCGTTCGGGCCGACGACGATCTGTTTCGACATGCTGCGCATCTGGTCGTCTAGCAGATCGTCGAGTTCGCGCAGCGCGCCCCAGTAGGTGCCGGCGCTCGCGACCAGGCCGATCACGCACGCGGCCGGCAGCAGCCACGTCAGCAGGCGCCGCCGCAACGACGCGTTGCGCCAGCGCGCGACCGCGCGTTGCAGGCGCGTCACGTGCCGTCACCGATCCGGTAGCCGACGCCGCGCACCGTGCGGATCATGTCGTGGCCGAGTTTCTTGCGCAGGTTGTGGATATGCACCTGCACCGCGTTGCTCTCGATTTCCTCGCCCCAGCTATACAGCCGTTCCTCGAACTGTTCGCGCGAAATCACCGCGCCCGGTTCGCGCATCAGCTCGTGCAGCAGCACGAATTCCTTCGGCGACAGCGGCACTTCGTCGTCGTCGAGCCAGACGAGGTGCTTGACGGGATCGAGCCGCAGCGGGCCGATCGCGAGCGTCGTCTGCGCGCGGCCTGCATGGCGGCGGCTGACCGCGCGGATACGGGCGAGCAACTCGTCGAGCGCGAACGGCTTGACGAGATAGTCGTCCGCGCCGCTGTCGAGGCCCGCGATGCGGTCGGGCACGCCGTCGCGCGCGGTGATGATGATCGCGGGCAGGTTTTCGTCGCGGCGGCGCAGCGCGGCGAGCACCGACAGGCCGTCGCGATTCGGCAGCCCGAGATCGAGCAGCAGGAGCCCGTAGCCGGTCGCACGCAGCGCGAGCGACGCGGCGTCGCCGTCCTTCACCCAGTCGACCGCGAAGCCTTCCTGCTTGAGGCCCTGTTCGAGCCCGCTGCCGATCAGCGAATCGTCCTCGACGAGCAGTACGCGCATGGATTCGTGTCTCTCCGACAGGGGCGCCGCGGCGCCCGGGGTTCTCATGATAAGCGCACGCGCCTTAGGCCGAGCTTAAATGCACGCCGTGCGCGGCCCGCGTTCGTACCGGTCCAATGCGGCACCGTGTCGCTTCGGCATGCCCTTCAGGTTTGCTTAATCTTACGGTCCGTAAGCTGGCGCCGTCGCGTTCAACGGAGCGCGGCGCCACATCGAAGAAGAGGACCGAGATCATGAAACACCTGGCCAGAATCCTGGCGGTCGCGCTCGTCGCGCTGCCTGCCGCCGTCTACGCGCAATACACGGGGCCGTCCGCGCTGACCACGACGACCGTGAAGGAACTGCTCGCCAACGGCCGCGACGACCAGCACGTGCAGTTGCAGGGGCGCATCGTCAAGCACGTCGGCGGCGAGGATTACGAGTTCGCCGACGCCACCGGCACGATCCGCGTCGAAATCGACCCCAAGCTGTGGGCGGCGGGCCAGCCCGTCAGCGACAAGAACGAAGTGAAGCTGACCGGCGAATTCGAGCGCAAATGGTCGGGCCGCGTGAAGGTCGACGCCGATCACGTCGAAGTGCTGCGCTGACGGTGGGCGCGGGGCCGGTGATACCATGGACGACCGGTTCCCGTTCCCACCAAGATGGCCGCCAATTTCGACGAACTCGCGTCCCGGATCCGGGCGCAATTTTCCGAGCTGAGCCCGCAATTCCAGGCGGGCGCCGCCTTCCTGCTCGATCATCCCGACGAAGTCGCCACGTCGTCGATGCGCAAGGTCGCGCAGCGCGCGCAGGTGCAGCCTGCGTCGCTCGTGCGGCTCGCGCAGCAATTCGGCTTTCCCGGCTGGAACGAGCTGCGCGACCTGTGCGTCGCGCGCGTGCGCACGCGTCCCGAGCCGCTCACGCAGCGTGCGCGCTCGCTCGTGCGGCCCGACGCGAAGGCGTCGCTCGCGCACGATCTGCTCGCCGCGCAGCAGCACAACCTGTCGGCGACCGCCGCGCAGAACGAGCACGCGCTCGCGGACGCGGCGAAGCTGATCCGCAAGGCGTCGCACGTGCACGTGGCGGGGTTTCGCTCGTGCTATCCGGTGGCCTTCGGTTTCGTCTACGGCTACCGGCTGTTTCGTCCGACCGTGTCGCTGCTCAACGGCGTCGCCGGTTCCCTCGAAATGGAGTTGCGCACGATCGCGAAGCAGAGCGTGACGGTGATCGTCAGCTTCGCGCCGTATTCGGCCGAAGCGACGCGCGTCGCGCAGGCCGCGAAGGCGCAGGGCAGCCGGATCGTTGCGATCACCGACAGCGCGGTGTCGCCGATCGCGCTGCACGCGGACGCGCAACTGATCTTCACGCACGACAGCCCGTCGTTCTTTCCGTCGCTGGTGGCCGCGCATGCGATGGCCGAGGCGCTGGTCGCGCAGTTGCTGGCGCTCGAAGGCAGCGATGCGATCGCGGCGCTCGAGCGGACCGAAGCGGAACTGCACGCGAAGGGCGCATACGTCGTTTGACGGGCGCGGCATGCACGATTTCCGCCCATTTTCATCCACGACCCCGCGCAACCGATGACGTTGACCTATGCCGTGACCGATGCGGGCGACCCGGAGGTGCGCAAGCAGATCGTCGCGCCGCTCATCCGCTTCAACGAAAGCTAGGCCGGCCCGGTCGACTTTCGGCCGCTGGCCGTGATCGTGACCGACGAGGCCGGCGCGGTGGTCGGCGGCCTGTGGGGCGGCACGGCGTTCGGCTGGCTGCATGTCGACCTGCTCGTAGTACCCGAAGCCGCGCGTGGCCAAGGCGCCGGCACGCGCATCATGGATCTGGCCGAACAGGAGGCCGTCGCGCGCGGTTGCCACAGCGCGTGGCTCGATACGTTCGACTTCCAGGCGCGGCCGTTCTACGAGAAGCGCGGCTATGTCCGCTTCGGCGAGCTCCACGATTACCCGGTCGGGCACAGCCGCATTTTCCTGACGAAGAAACTCGCGGGGTGAGCGCCGCAGCGCCGCACGATTGACGACGCCGGCGGCCGTCGCCTACGATACCGGCCAGCGATGCAGGTCGCTTCCGGGTCCGCGGAAAGGGTTCAACCCACCTGTCGCTGCAAATCCAGTCTTCCCCCATCCTTTGTGCTGGCGGTATTGCGGACCTTCGGCCATCCACGCACGAGGATCCGCATGAAAAAGCTGCCTCCCAACGCTCATCCCGATCATCTGAAAAAGCAGGCCAAGGCATTGTTGCGCCTGTACCGGCAGGGCGACGCCGATGCCGTCGCGCGCTTCGTCCAGTCCCTGCCGGCAGCCGCGAATCGCACGCATGACGAAACGCTCGCACTCGGGCTCCGCCTGCACGACGCACAGTCCTGCATCGCGCGCGAGTACGGTTTTGCTTCATGGGCCGATCTCGGCGTGTTCGTCGAAACGCATGCGCTCGCGCGGCAACCGCGGTCGTCGTTGATTCGCCGCTGGCTCGACCTCGCGTACGGCGCCGACGTGACCGGCGGTTTCGACGCGGCCCGGCCGCGCGTCGCCGCGCAATTGCTGCGCGATCGCCCCGATCTCGTATCGGCGGACTCGACGATCGCATGCGCGTCGGGCGATCTCGACGCGGTGAAGGCGGCGCTGGCCGCCGATCCCGGCTGGATCGCGCGCGCCGACGGTGCGCTGAAGTTGCCGCCGCTCGTCGCCGTCACGCATTCGCGGCTCGGCCAGCTTCCCGAATTCGCGGCCCGGCTGCGTGCGTGCGCGCGCTATCTGCTCGATGCGGGCGCCGATCCGAACCAGCGGATCGGCAACCGGACGCCGCCGGCCTCGCTCGCGCAGCCCGACGAGTCGGCGCCGCTGTCGGCGCTGTATGGCGCCGCCGGCGTCAATCGCGATCCGGCGCTCACCGCGATGCTGCTGGAAGCCGGCGCCGATCCGAACGACGGCGAATCGCTGTATCACTCGGTGGAGAATCCGGCATGCACGCGCCTGCTGCTCGAGCACGGCGCCCGGGTGAGCGGGACGAATGCGTTGCGGCGGGCGCTCGACGTGCCGGACGCTACCGCGCTCGAGTGCCTGCTCGCGCATGGCGGCGACCCGAACGAGCCGGCCGGCGACGGGCCGACCAAGACGTGGGGCGCGCCGTTGCTGCGCGCAATCGCCGTGCGTTGCCCGGCGCGCCATGTCGCCGCGCTGCTGGCGGCCGGCGCCGATCCCCGCGCGCGGACCGCCGCGGGCGTCAGCGCGTACCGGCTCGCGATGCAGACCGGGTTGTCCGACGTCGCGGCGCTGTTGCGCGCGGCCGGCGCGGAGGAAGCGCTCGATGCGCAGGACGCATTCGTGGCGGCCTGCGCGCGCGCCGATGCCGACGACGCGCGGCGCATCCAGGCGCGCCATCGCGAGCTGCCCGGTACGTTGCCCGACGACCGGCTGCGGTTGCTGCCGGACGCCGCCGCATGGGGTTCGCGCGATGCGGTGAAGGTGATGGTCGAACTGGGCTGGCCGATCGCCGCGCGCGGCGGCGACTGGGACGCGAGCGCGCTGAACCACGCGGTGTTCCGCGGCGATGCCGAACTGCTGGCGTTCCTGCTCGCGCACGGCGCAAACTGGCGCGACGTGCACGGGTTCGGCAGCGATGCGCTCGGTACGTTGTCCTGGGCGTCCGTCAACGAGCCGGAGGGCGTCGGCGATCCCGACTGGGAAGCGTGCGCGCGCGTGCTGATCGCGCACGGCGTGCCGCCGGCGGTGCGCGATCCGTCGAATCCGGATGGCGTGCTGATCGACGGTCGCGCGATGCGGTTTTCCGAGGCCGTCACCGACGTGTTGCTCGGCGTCGACGCCGGGCGGCCCGCATCGAAGTGAACCGACGCGGGCGGCCATGCGTGGCGGCCTGCATTCGGCATCGGCGAGTTTGTTCTGTTGCGCCACGACATTTCGGCGAATGCTGAAACGTCGCGTGCACGACCGGCGTAAGCTCACCCGTCAACACTTTCCTCGGAGTTCGCGATGACCCGTTCCGACCTGCAAGCCCGCCACGCCGAAGCCTTCCGTGCGCTGCACACGCGCCCCGGCGCGTTCATCATCCCGAACCCGTGGGACGCAGGCACCGCGCGCCTGCTCGCGATGGCCGGCTTCGAGGCGCTCGCCACGACGAGCGCCGGTTACGCGTTTTCGAAAGGGCGACCCGACAACGCGATCGACCGCGACGCGATGCTCGCTCACATCGCCGATCTCGTCGCCGCGGGCGGCTTGCCCGTGAGCGCCGATCTCGAGAACGGCTTCGGCGACGCACCCGACACGGTGGCCGAAACGATCCGGCTGGCGGCCGAGGCGGGCGCGGTCGGCGGCTCGATCGAGGACGCGACCGGCCGTGCCGATACGCCGATCTATCCGCGCGACGCGTCGGTCGAGCGGATCGCGGCGGCCGTCGACGCGGCGCGTGCGCTGCCGTTTCCGTTCACGCTGACCGCGCGCTGCGAAAACTACCTGCACGGCCGGCACGACCTCGACGACACGATCGCGCGGCTCGTCGCCTATCGCGACGCCGGCGCCGACGTGCTGTATGCGCCCGGCATCACCGACGCCGACGAGATCG
Organism: Burkholderia sp. MSMB1078WGS; assembly: GCF_001528895.1. NCBI lineage: Bacteria > Pseudomonadati > Pseudomonadota > Betaproteobacteria > Burkholderiales > Burkholderiaceae > Burkholderia > Burkholderia sp. MSMB1078WGS. The sequence goes on from NZ_LPDI01000116.1 coordinate 80,170, forward strand.
CGGCGGTGACCCAAGCGGTCGGCGCGCCCGTCAATGTCGTCATGGGTCTGCAGGGCGGGTTGCTGAGCGTCGACGAACTGGCGGCGCTCGGCGTGAAGCGCGTCAGCGTCGGCGGCGCGCTGGCGCGGGCCGCGCTCGGCGCATTCCTGCGTGCGGCGACGGAGATGAGGCGCGACGGCACGTTCACCTTTACCCGGGCGGCCATACCGGGGCGCGATATCAACCGCTGGTTTGCTGCACCGGATAATTCGCCGATTTTGTTCGACGAATGATCCCTAATAAAAACTGGAATCGTTTACGGCGTAACGTTGATTGACGATAATCAACCGGTTTCGCGTCCGGATTAATCGTCGATGACGGCGCAAAAATCATCGTATATTCTCCGCATTCCGCCCGATCGGTCGCAGGCGGCGTGTAAGCCGCGCCGGGGCTGGCGCCCGGCGGGCCGTCATACGCGACGATCCCGCACATTGTTGCAGGTTCCCGTTCAGAGCGTTTCCGCGCATGGGAGTTGCCGGATGATTTTTTGATTGATAATCTGCGGCACGTTCCAATGACCGGTGAGTGGGCCGCCGGGAATATCAATATATTCAATATATAAAAAGCTGAGAGAGCGATGACGATCCGAGAAAATCACCGCGTCAGGTTTCGCGTGGGCGATGTCGTGACGCTGAAAACGGGCGGGCCGCGCATGACCGTCACGTATGCCGGGCCGGTCGTGTTCGACGACGGCGACTGGTTGATCTGCCAGTGGTTCGACGAAAGCGGCGAGTTCCGGCAGGAAATGTTCCATCACGACACGGTGGTGCCCGAGCCGCGCGCGATTTCGGCCGGGCGGGTACGGCTGCGCATGCAGTCGCACCGCGACCGGTCGGCGGCCTGACGCCGGCCGGCCGCTGCAATGCCGCGGCGCGCGGCGTCCGTGCGACGACATTTCACGTCACCCCGAAACATGCGACGGCGCGCTGCGCCGATACTGGACGCATGAACCCGATCGATCCCATTGCAGCGGTCACGCACCGCGATCCTTATCCCTATTACGCAGCGCTCGTCGACGGCCCGCCGCTCGCGTTCGACGCCGCGCTCGGCCTGTGGGTCGCGAGCCGCGCGGCGGCCGTGACGGCCGTGCTCGGCGATCCGGCCTGCCGTGTGCGCCCGCTGGACGCGCCGGTGCCGCCCGCGTTGCGCGGCACGACGGCCGGCGCGTTGTTCGGCGAGCTGGTGCGCATGAACGATGGCGCGTCGCGACACGATGTGCCGAAGCAGGCGTTGCGCGCGGCGTTCGCGCCGATCGACACGGACGCGCTGCGCGATCGCGCCGACGCGCTTGCCGCGCGGCGACTGCCGGCGCCCGGCGATGCCGACGCGCTGAACGCATGGTGCATGACGGTGCCGGTGTGCGCAGTCGCCGATCTGCTCGGTTTCGACGAAACGCAGCTCGACGACATCGCGGCGCGGGTCGTCGAATTCGTCGCCGCGCTGTCGCCGCTGTCGGATGCCGCGGCGCTGGCGCGCGCGAGCGACGCTGCGCGGCAACTGCTCGACCGGATGACCGAACGCGTCGCGCAGTCGCATGCAGAGGACGGCACGCTGGTCGCCGCGGTGCAGCAGGCGGCCCGGGCGTCGGGCTGGCAGGCGAGCGGCGCGCGGGTCGCGAATCTCGTCGGATTGCTGTCGCAGACGTGCGAGGCGAGCGCCGCATGGCTCGGCAATGCGCTTGTGGCATGGAACGGCGAAGCAGGCGCGATGCCGGACGCGGCCGCGCTCGACGCCTTCGTCGCCGAGGTCGGGCGTTTCGATTCACCGGTGCAGAACACGCGCCGCTTCGTCGCGGCACGCACGACGATCGAAGGCGTGAGCGTCGAGGCCGGCGATGCGATCCTCGTCGTGCTGGCTGCGGCGAACCGCGATCCGGCCGTGCATCGCGATCCGCACCGGCTGATGCCTGGCCGCACGACGGGGCCGAATTTCGGCTTCGGCACGGGGCCGCACGGGTGTCCGGGCGAGCGGATCGCACGGGCGGTGACGGCGGGGGCGTTCGCGGCGCGGTTGCGCGCGGGCGGCTGGCCGCCGCGCGATGCACTGAAGTGGGATTACCGCGCGTCGACCAACGTCAGGATGCCGAAGTTCGACGCGATACGGTGAAGGGGGAAGCGGGGCTCAACGGCAGCCTTGCTTTTCCGCCCATTGCTCCTGGGCGGCGACGCGGCGTTGCACGCGTTCGACGAGGCCGGCCGAGAAGGTCCGCATGCTGACGCCGCGGCGCTTCGCGAGGATCGTCTGCGCGACGTCGGTGCGCGGGTTCGGCTGGCACGCCCAGTACAGCGTCATCAGCCAGCCGATGCCCGTCCACCCGAACAGTGCGTTGAACATCGCGATCGTCAGCTTGTCGTGCCGGGCACGCCGGTCGGCAATGACGGCCGGCAGGAAATAGAGCGCGATCGCTGCGACTGAACCGGCCACTTGAATCAGGACTGCATCATGCATGGTGCTGCTCCGTCCGAACTGCAATGAGGCTGATTGTCGCGCTTTTTCCGTTTATGTGCCGGCAATTGATTGTTGCGCTTTCGGTGACGATCAGGCGGCTTCGGCGTCCGCCGGCTGCACTTCTTTGCTCAGTGCGAAACCTTCGTCGAGCCAGCCCGTCACGCCGCCGATCATCAGCTTGACGGGGCGGCCCAGGCGCGCGAGCCGGATCGCCGCACGCGCGGCGCCGTTGCAGTGCGGCCCCGCGCAATAGACGACGAAGAGCGTGCCGGCCGGGTAACCGGCGAGCTTGCTTTCGACGATCTTGCGGCGCGGCAGGTTGCGCGCCCCGGGCACGTGGCCGGCGGCGAACTGCTCGGGGCCGCGCACGTCGAGCAGCACGAAATCGGGTGTGCCGGACGCCAGTGCGTCGTGCACGTCCCAGCAATCGGTCTCGAAGCGCAGCGATGCCTCGAAATGCGCAAGGGCGGCGGGGCTGTCGGCGGCGGGGACGTCGGTGACGTAGGACATGGTCAGGCTCTCCTGGTTGAACGAGCGCGGAACGCGCCGCAATGAAGGGCAGTATCGCGGTTCGGCGCATGTCGCGGCAGTGGCGCGATCGACAAGTTCCGGTAACATTGCGCCATGCACAATCATCTCGTCGTCGCACTCGCCTACGATCGCCTCTGCACGTTCGAATTCGGCTGCGTGGTCGAACTGTTCGCGCTCGAGCGCCCCGAGCTGGGCGTCGACTGGTATCGCTTCGCGGTATGCGCGAGCGAGCCGGGGCCCGTGCGGGCGGCGGGCGGCATTACCGTCGCCGCGCCCTACCGGCTCGCGACGCTCGATCGCGCGGATACCATCGTGATTCCCGGCTGGCGCGATCCGGACGAACTGCCGCCCGAGCCGTTGCTGAAGAAGCTGCGGGCCGCGCACCGGCGCGGCGCACGGCTCTGCTCGATCTGTTCGGGCGTGTTCGTGCTGGCGGCGGCCGGCGTGCTCGACGGGCTCACCGTGACGACGCATTGGCGGTATGCGGAACGCCTGCAGGCGCGTTATCCGGCGCTGCGCGTGAATCCGGATGCGCTGTACGTCGACGAAGGGCAGATCGTCACGTCGGCCGGCTCGGCGGCGGGGCTCGACATGCTGCTGCATCTCGTGCGCCGCGATCATGGCGGCGCGATCGCGAACCGCGTCGCGCAGCGCCTCGTGCTGCCGCCGCATCGCGACGGCGGGCAGGCGCAGTTCGTGCCGCGCCCGGTCGCACCGGGCGGCACCGACCGGCTCGCGAAGCTGATCGACTGGATGCGCGCGCATGCGGCCGAGCCGCACACGCTTGCGTCGCTCGCCGCACAGGCCGCGATGAGCACGCGCACGTTGCAGCGTCGGTTCGCGGACGCGACAGGGATGTCGCCGCTCGCGTGGCTGATCCGCGAACGCGTGAACGTCGCGAAGGACATGCTCGAAGCGCAGCCCGCGTTGTCGCTGGCGCAGGTCGCGGCGCGGGCGGGGTTCGGATCCGAGGAATCGTTGCGCCGGCATTTCCGGCGTGTCGCGGCGACGAGCCCTGCCGCGTACCGGCGCGGGATGGATCGCGGCGGCACGTAGCAGGCGCCGGGCGGAGCGCTCGCGCGGGCGGCGCGTTCGAGCGGCAGGCCAGCGGTTTCTCGCCGCGGTGGTCGGCGAGCCCGCGGCGCGTTCGCGTGAAGAGGATGCGGGTGAACTGACGCGGTGCCTGCGGCGCGACGCGCCTGGCCTGCGCGACGCGTTTCCGAAGGCGGTCCGAACGGCGGGCAAGGGGGCGCCGGCAGGGGAGCATCGGCGTATGATCTGGATTTTCGTCAGCCCGATCCAGGCATCCCCACCATGACATCCGTCGACACCACCCCCGTCCTCGACCATGACAAGCTCGTGACCTTCATCGAGCGCAAGTGGAACGATGAAATCCTCCACGCCCTGACCGACTACATCGCGATTCCCGCGAAGAGCCCCGCATTCGACCCCGACTGGGCGAAGCGCGGGTATCTCGAGCGCGTCGTCACCGACGCCGCGCAGTGGGCTGAACGGCAGCCCGTGAAGGGCCTGAAGCTCGAGATCGTGCGCTTGCCCGGCCGCACGCCGGTGATTTTCTTCGAGACGCCCGCGACGCGTTCGGGCAGCACCGACACGATCCTGCTATACGGCCACCTCGACAAGCAGCCCGAATTCGACGGCTGGCGCGCGGACCTCGGCCCGTGGACGCCGAAGTTCGAGAACGGCAAGCTGTACGGCCGCGGCGGCGCGGACGACGGCTATGCGATCTACGCGAGCCTCGCGGCGCTCGGCGCGCTCGACGAGCAGGGCATCGAGCGGCCGCGCTGCGTCGGTCTGATCGAGACTTGCGAGGAGTCGGGCAGCTACGACCTGCTGCCGTACGTCGACGCATTGCGCGACCGGCTCGGCCAGGTATCGCTCGTCGTGTGCCTCGATTCGGGCGCCGGCAACTACGACCAGATGTGGCTGACCACGTCGCTGCGCGGCCTCGTGTCCGGCGACCTGCAGGTCGAGGTGCTGGAAGAAGGCGTCCATTCGGGCGTCTACGGCGGCATCGCGCCGTCGAGCTTCCGCGTGATGCGCCAGTTGTTCGAACGCCTCGAAGACGCGAAGAACGGCAACCTGCTGCCGGGCGCGTTTCATTGCGAGATTCCGTCGAGCCGCGTGCGCGAAGCGGAAGCGGCCGCCGCGATTCTCGGCGATACGGTATGGAAAGGGCTGCCGTGGGCGTGCGGCGCGGACGGCAAACCCGTGCTGCCGACCACGACCGATCCGCGCGAGGCGCTGCTGAATTCGACGTGGCGCCCGTCGCTGTCGGTGACCGGGGCGGCCGGCATGCCGGCGCTCGCCGATGCGGGCAACGTACTGCGCCCGCGCACCGCGTTCAAGCTGTCGCTGCGGCTGCCGCCGCTCGTCGACGCCGCGCAGGCCGTGCAGCAGCTGAAGGCATTGCTCGAACTCGATCCACCGTACAACGCGAAGGTCACGTTCAAGCCGGACGCGGGCGCCGCGACCGGCTGGAGCGCGCCGGATCTCGCGCCGTGGCTCGCGTCGTCGCTCGACGCCGCGTCGCGCCGCCACTTCGGCGCCGACTGCGCGTACATGGGCCTGGGCGGCACGATTCCGCTGATGAACGTGCTGCAGGAGGGCTTCCCCGCAGCGCAATTCATGGTGTGCGGCGTGCTCGGCCCGAAGTCGAACGCGCACGGCCCGAACGAGTTCCTGCACGTGCCGTACGCGAAGAAGCTCACGGCGGCGGTGGCCGACGTGATCGCGACCGCGCACTGATCGTCGCAATATCCGACGTGCCGATTGCCCGACCCGAACCGACTTGATGGAGTGTTGCCGATGACCGCACTGCCGACGCCCGATACCGAACCGCTGCGCATGCGCGCCGAACCGCTGCATGCGTTCGTCGCGGCACTCTGGGAACGGGCCGGCAGCCACCCGCGCGAGGCGACGCTCGTCGCCGATCACCTGGTCGCCGCGAATCTCGCGGGCCACGATTCGCACGGCGTCGGGATGATCCCGAACTACGTCGCGTCGTGGCGGGAAGGGCAGTTGCAACTGAACGGGCACGCGTCGATCGTCCGCGACGGCGGCGCGGTGCTGACGATCGACGGCGGCCGCGGCTTCGGCCAAGTGATCGCGTTCGAGGCGATGGTCGAAGGGATCGAGCGCGCACGGCGCATGGGCATTTGCGCGATCGGGCTGCGCGACGTCCATCACCTCGGCCGCATCGGGCACTGGGCCGAGCAGTGCGCGCGCGCGGGGCTCGTGTCGTTCCATTTCGTCAACGTGCCGGGCGACCTGCTGGTCGCGCCGCTGCACGGCACCGATCCGCGTTTCGGCACGAATCCGTTCTGCGCCGCGTATCCGCGGGCGGGCAAGCCGCCGCTGTTGCTCGATTTCGCGACGAGCGCGATCGCGTACGGTAAGACGCGCGTTGCCTACAACCAGGGTAAGCGCGTGCCGGCCGGCGCGTTGATCGACCATCGCGGCCAGCCGACCGACGATCCGGCCGTGATGCACGAGCAGCCGTTCGGCGCGCTGCTCCCGTTCGGGCTGCATAAGGGGTATGCGCTCGCGGCGATGTGCGAGATCTTCGGCGGCGCGCTCGTGGGCGGGCATACGACGTACGGCGATACGCTGCAGAAGACGAGCGCGATCGTCAACGGGATGCTGTCGGTGCTGATCGATCCGAAAGCGTTCGACGCGGCCGACGCCGAACGCGAAGCCGATGCCTTCGTTGCGTGGGCGAAGGCGTCGCCGCGGGCCGGCGATGCACCGGTGCAGGTGCCCGGCGAGCCGGAAGAGGCGAGCCGCGCCGTGCGCGGCACGGCCGGCATTCCGGTCGACCGCGCGACGTGGCGGCAGATTCGCGAGAGCGCGGCGGCCGTCGGTTTCGACGCGGCCGAGCTCGATGCGTGGACGCAGCGCTGCGAGGCATCCGCATGAGCTGGCAGGCGGAGAAGGCGCACGGCGAGGAAATCGCGTATCAGCTTGCGCCGCTCGGTACGGTCGCCGTCGCGCGGTTTTTCAGCGGTGCGGCCTTGCGGCTCGACGGCGTGATGTTCGGCTTCATGTCGCGCGGGTCGCTGTTCCTGCGCGTCGACGATGTGAACCGCCCTGCGTTCGTTGCGGCGGGGATGGGGCCGTTCTCGTATGCGCGGCCCACGCGCACCGTCGCGCTCGAGGGCTATTACGAAACGCCGGCCGACGTGCTCGAGGATGCGGGCGCGCTGTTCGACTGGTGCCGCAGCGCATATCGCGCGGCGCTGCTGGCCGGGCCGCCGAAGCGCAAGGCGAGGGTGGCGTCGAAGACGGTATCGGGAGCAGGGCCGAAAGCCGCGCCGAAAGCTGCAGCGAAGCCCGCATCGAAACCGGCGCCGAAAAAGGTGTCCGGTCCAGCGGCGAAATCCGCATCGAAACCGGCGTCGGCGCGGAAAGCGGAGCCGGCTTCGAAATCGTCACGGGCGCAGGCGGCGAAGCCCGCGACGAAGCGCAAGCAGACGTAGTACCGACCGCGCGGCGCGACCGCCTCGCGATTTTTCGTTTTCCTTTCTTTCGGGCAAACCCGCACGACCCGGCGCACGCATGCATCGAGCTTGACGCACCGCACATCGTGCATGCTTCACAACGGCGGCCCCGGCGTTTATGATCGGCGCGGGTTGCGCCCGTGCCTGGCGCGACCTGCGCCGGCCTCGCCGCCGGCCCCGCGAACGGCGCACCGGACGCCGCGCGGAACGCTTCCCCACTCATCATTCCAGACGGAGACAGCCGATGCTCGTCCTGATTCTCGGTTTAGCGATCTTCCTCGGTGTGCATTCGATCCGGATCGTCGCCGACGGCTGGCGGTCCGCGACGATCGAGCGGATCGGCGAGAGGGGCTGGAAGGGCGGTTACGCGATCGCGTCGATCGTCGGCTTCGCGTTGATCATCTGGGGGTCCGGGATCGCCCGCACGAGCGCGACGTTGCTGTGGATGTCGCCGGTCGGCGTGCGCCACCTGACGGGCATGCTGACCGCGGTCGCGTTCGTGCTGATCGCCGCGTCGTATGTGCCGCGCAACCGGATCAAGACGCTCGTCGGGCATCCGATGCTGGCCGGCGTGATGGTCTGGGCGGTGGCGCACCTGCTCGTGAACGGCACCGTGCACGCGTTCGTGCTGTTCGGTGCGTTCTTCGTGTGGTCGATCGTCGATTTTGTCGTGTCGCGTGCGCGGGATCGCCGCGACGGTGTCCGCTATCCGGCCGGCGGGCTGGCCGGCGACGTCGCGGCCGTTGCCGCCGGGCTCGTCGCCTGGGCCGTGTTCGCGCTGTTCCTGCACGGCCCGCTGATCGGCGTGCGGCCGTTCGGCTGAACGGAACGCGCGCGCCGGTCGGCTTCCCGCTCGTCAGCGGCTCTTCGCGTCGGCTGCCTGCCCGAATGACGGCTGCTTGCGCCGCAAGAAGTACGCCGCGACGATCGCGAGCGCCGTCAGCACCGTGAACCAGAACTGGAAGCGCGAATCCGGATTGAACGCCTGCGACCCCAGCACGGCGACCAGCGCCAGCAACGCGACCCAGTTCGACACCGGATAGAACCACGCGCGGAACGCCGTCGGGTCGCGTTGCTCGTGGCGCGTCTGCCGGCGCATCGCGAAGTGCGCGACGACGATGAAGATCCATACGATCATCACGAACGCGCCGCTGCTCTTCGCCAGCATCAGGAACAGATCGCCGCCGCTCACGAAGTGAATGCCGAGGATCGACACGCAGATGGCGAGGCACAGCACGAGCGCGTTCATCGGCACGCCCTTCGCGTTGGTGCGGCCGAACATCGCGGGCGCGTGGCCGCGCTGGCTCAGCGAGAACAGCATGCGCGAGTTCGAGAACAGGAACGAGTTCATCACGGACATGAACGACACGAACAGCACGATCTTCATCGCGACGGCCGCCCCCGTGAAGCCCGCCATGCCGAACAGCGACACGTACGGCGATTTCAGGTTGACCTTGTCGGTCCACGGCATGCACAGGATCAGGATCGACACAGAGCCGACGTAGAACACCATCACGCGCACGATCACGCTCTTGATCGCGCGGATCACGTTCCTGCGCGGGTTTTCCGATTCGCCCGCGGCCACGGCCGCGATCTCGCTGCCGCCGAGCGAGAAGATCACCACCATCACGCCGGCGAGCACGGGCGAGATGCCGTTCGGCATGAAGCCGCCGTGATCGGTCAGGTTCACGAGCCCCGGTGCGGGAATACGCGGCTGGAAGCCGAGCAGGATCGATGCGCCGAGCGCCATGAACACGATGATCGTCGCGACCTTCGCGAACGACAGCCAGTATTCGGCTTCGCCGAACGAGCGCACCGAGTAGGCGTTGCTCGCGATCAGCGTGACGAGCATGAACAGCGCGCCGCCCCACACAGGCAGCCACGGCAGGAAATCGTGGAGGATCGCGCCGAGCAGAATCGCTTCGACGGTGATCGTCATCATCGATTTGAACCAGTACAGCCAGCCGACCGCGAAGCCGGCCCATTCGCCGAGATAGCTGCTCGCGTACGTGGAGAACGAGCCGCTGTCGGGATGGCGGGACGCCATTTCGCCGAGCATGAACATGACCAGCGTGACGATCACGCCGCCGATCAGGTACGACAGGATCGCCGCGGGGCCAGCCGTTGCGATGATCGCGCCGGAGCCGACGAACAGGCCCGCGCCGATCACGCCGCCCAGCGCGATCATCGTGATGTGCCGTTGCTTGAGGCTTTGCCTCAACGAGTTGTCCTGCATCTCCTACCTCTAGTTATTGTTGGCCGGGAACGTATCGGACGGCGCGTCGGCAAGCGTTCTGCCGCCGCACGGGCGCCGATGTCGAGGGAGCGTGGGGTGACGCGATGTGCCGGACCGCCGGCGGTGAATCGAAATGGCGGCCGCAGTGTGCCGGTCGGCGCCCGCGAGAGGGCGCCGATCGCGGCAACCCGGATTGTGGTCGGGCACCGCCGCGACGGCAAACGAGATATGCGAAAGACGTCTTGCGGTTTGCTCATCAATTGCCGCGATCGCGGCAGGGACGAGCGTGAGCTCAGATCGGCTTGACGAACAACCCGACGGTCAGCAGCGCGCCGATGCAGACGATCGCGATCCGCAGCACGCGTTCGTTTACGCGATGCAGCGCCCACGCGCCGAGCAGGCCGCCGACGATCGCGCCGCCGCCGAGCGCGATCGCCGCGCGCCAGTGCAGGTGCGGCGACGTGACGAACAGGACGACCGCCGACGCGTTCATCACGCCCGCCAGCGCGTTCTTGGTCGACGTCGCACGACGTGGCGGCAGGCCGGCCATCGTCAGCGCGGCCATCATCAGGAACCCGATGCCGCCGCCGAAGTAGCCGCCGTAGACCGCGATCAGGAACTGCGAGACCCCGGTCGCGACGGGGCCGAGATGTTGCGCGCCAGCGTCCGGTTTGCGGAAGAAACTGCCCCATGCGAACACGACCGTCGCGAACAGCACGAGCCACGGCACCAGCTGCGAGAAGATCGACGACGGCGTTTTCAGCAGCAGCAGGCCGCCGAGCGCGCCGCCGGCCACGCTGATCGCGAACAGTGCGCGAAACGGCAGCTTGCCCACGCCGCTCACCATGTTCCGGCTTGCCCAGCCCGTCGTGACCTGGCCGGGGAACAGTGCGACCGTCGACGTGATGTTGGCCGCGAGCGGTGACATTCCCGACACGATCAACGCGGGCAGCGTGACGAACGAACCGCCGCCCGCGAGGGCGTTCTGGAGGCCGGCCCACAGGCCGGCGACGATGATGAGAGCGAGCACGATCGATTGATCCGGGATATCCGACCTTGAACCGCCGACGGCCAAGCCCGCCGCGTGAGGATGCACGATGGTAATTCAGGACCGCCGTCCACGCACGCGTGTCCGCGCCATGCCGGCGATGGCCGGTGGCGGACCGCATGCGCGTCGATTATTTGTATCGAGGATTCAATTCCGCCAAAACCCCGTTATTTGTTTCCTTTTCGGATTCGCCGGATCGGTTCGGGGAGGCCGGTTTTCGATGTGAATGAATATCGTTACGACGAAGACTGAATTGGATACCAGGTGCTCGGTAGAAATAGGTGTCGGGTTCGGAGGCGCCGTGGATGTATACGGGTTTTCCTGAAAATCCTTTTTGCCGATGAGGTTTATAGCTGGATGCGGTGCGTCGGGATGCGCAGTCTCAATACAGTTGCATACCGAAATCTGCTCTCGCGTTCATTCCGCTGAAGTCGACGCGGACCCAAGCGGGCCGGGCTTTTCGAGATAACCCTGTCGCGATGAATCATTGTCTTGGCAACGAATTCGTCGAATCAATCCTGAAAATTGTTCATCTTTTTATGGTGAGAGAAAAATATATGCACGAAAGACTGAAAATATTTGTAAAAGCTTCAGCGGAGTGCAATCATGTACGTGAAAGACCGGTGTAATCTAAATGCAGGCACGAGCGGTAACATAAAAGAGAGTGATGGTGCACCGCGACAATTCGCTCTGATCAAGCGAATCGTTGGTTATTCGCGATAAAAGGAAATAACTAATATGGCGAGGGCGGTAGAGATGCAGATCCAATATCAAACAAAAAATCGCCGTACGGAAAAAATCCGCGGCACGAGGGCCATCAAACACCTCCGTCCGGCGGGGTGGCGCACCGTGTCGGGCCGTTGCCTGGCCCGCAGGGCGAACGGCTGTTCCGGCCGTCTGGACTCGCCCCTGATTCCATAGCAGCCCCGGCTCCTTTCTTCCTTTTCCGTTATAGACCGCCTCGGGTGGGCTAGCGGCTCGTTGCGTCCCGCGTGAGCCGGATACCCGATTTGCAGCGGCGCGAAATCGCGTCGTGCCCCGTCGCGCCCGTTTGGTTGAACGTTTGCCCGTCAGCGACGGGCCAGGTTTGTCATCCCTATCTACAAGGAGTCGGGCAATGGTTTCCTCGTCGGTATTGAGCAATCACGTCGATGTTCCGGTCGCCAATGGTTCGCAGGTCGTCGCGTCGCCCGGTGGTCCAGCCAATTTCCTGCTGTCGGCTCACAAGGAGGACGTGGCCAACTACGCGCGTTCCGGGAACGACCTTATCGTCGAATTCAAGGACGGCCGAACGGTGCGCGTGCAGGCGTTCTTCGAAAACGGCGCGGATTATCACAATCTCGTCTTCGTCCAGGACGACGGGCGGTTTCTCGTGCAGTTCGGCCCCGGATTGCAGGCGACCGGCGACGGAATCGTCGATTCGGCGCTCGCCTATGCGCCGATCGGCGACGGGTTGTCGACCGGTGCCCTGCTCGGCATACTCGGCGGCGTCGCCGCGGCCGGCGGCATTGCGGCAGCCGCGGCCAGCGGCGGCGGCGGGGATGGTGGCGGTAGCGGCGGCGGAACGCCGACCGGATCGGCGCGACTGACGATCGATGGGCAGCCGATTGGCGGCAACGGCAATATCGTCACGGGTCGCACGTCGCCGACGATCGCGGGTTCGGGTGCTCAGCCGAACGCGACGGTGACGATCCAGGTCGATGGTCAGACGGTCGGTACGGTGACCGCGGACGCGAACGGGCACTGGTCGTACACGCCCGGTACGTTGCCCGACGGCGCCCATCAGATCACGGTGACGCAGACCGACAGTAGCGGCAATACGAGCGAACTGGGCACGGTCGGGATCGTGGTGGATACGGTCGTGCCGGAAGCGCCTGCGATTACGGCCGTCAACGACGATGCGCAACATCCGGTTGCGATCGGCGGTGCGACGAACGATACGACTCCGACGTTGAGCGGTACAGCGGAAGCGGGTAGCAGGGTGAGCGTCTATGACGGCACGACGTTGCTGGGCACGACGACGGCGGATTCGTCCGGGAAGTGGACCTTCACGCCGAGTTCGGGTTTGGGAGAGGGCGCGCACTCGATCACGGTGACTGCAACGGACACGGCGGGCAACGTGAGTGCGCCGAGTGCGGCATTCGGCTTGACGATCGATACGACGGCGCCGGCGGTGCCGACGGTGAACGCGACGGACGGTACGTCGCTGTCGGGTACGGCGGAAGCGGGCGCGACGGTCAACATCGATACGAACGGCGACGGTACGCCAGACGCCACTGTGACGGCCGATCCGAGTGGCGCATGGACGTACACGCCGTCGACCCCGCTGCCGGTCGGCACGGTGATTGGTGTGACGGTTACAGATGCGGCAGGCAACACGGGGCCGTCTGCCTCGGTGACGGTGTCGGGTGACACGACCGCGCCTGCGGCACCGGTCATCGGCACCGTGACGGACGACGTGGGCTCCGTTGTTGGCGCGATCGTTTCAGGCGGCAGTACGGATGATGCGACACCGACACTGAACGGTACTGCGGAAGCAGGTAGCACGATCAATGTGTACGACGGCACGACGCTGCTGGGCACCACGACGGCAGATCCGTCCGGAAACTGGACATTCACGCCGCCGACGGCGCTGGGGGAAGGCGCACACAGCCTGACCGTCACCGCAACCGATGCCGCAGGCAACGTAAGCACGCCAAGCACGGCATTCAACCTGACGATCGATACGACGGCGCCTGCACTGCCGACGGTGAACGCGACGGATGGTACGTCGCTGTCGGGTACAGCCGAAGCAGGCGCAACGGTCAACATCGATACCAACGGCGACGGCACGCCGGACGCCACTGTGACGGCCGACCCGAGCGGTGCATGGACGTATACGCCGTCGACCCCGCTGCCGATCGGCAC